>NZ_JBSFJC010000153.1:0-17389 GCF_053597855.1 Kitasatospora sp. NPDC001225 | reverse complement strand
CGGCCCGGACATCGCCGCGCACTGCCACCCCTCCTCCTACGACGAGGCCGCCGCGGTGCTCACCGTGCAGTGCGACTCCACCGCCTGGGCGACCCCGGCAGCATCACCCCGACGAACAGCCTCGGACGCTCCCGGGGCGGTCCGCCCTCCGAGAGCCGAACAAACAGTGCCGGAACGGCTGAACCCGCACTCTGACGACGACCTCCCTGCTGGCTCGCCCGCCATGACTTTCACCACGGGATGCGAAGATCTCGGTGCTCAGTTCGTGAAGGGCTACTACGCCCACTTCGACGAGGGCGGCGAGTCCCGCGCAGGCGTGGCCGGTTGTACTCGGAGGACGCGCTGCTCACCTTCGAAGGCCAGCAGGTCCAGGGGCGACAGGCCATCGAGGCGAAGCTTCGGGACCTCTCCTTCACCACGACTTCTCGTGTCCTGAGCAACGTCGACAGCCAGCCGCTGTCCGACGGGGGCGTGCTCACCGTTGTCGTCGGCAGGCTCGGATTCGACGACTCGGCCGTCGACTTCACCGAGACCTTCGTACAGACGCTCACCGGCAACCACCTCTCCCTCAGCCACCACGTCTTCCGGCTGGTCGTCACGACCGTCAGCTGAAAGCCCGCGACGGATACCCGGTCGGCGGGGCCGACCACCGGCACGCCTCGAAGGGCTGTTTCCGAGCGCCATCGGCCCCGGCCTCACAGGGGGCTGGGCCGGGGGAACGCCAGGACGAGACGCCGTGGCGGAGCTTTCTCGCCCGCCTGGCGGAGGTGGCTCTGGAGCCGAGCCGCACCTGGGCGCGGACGGCCGTTGCCGCCCGCTGCCCCCGGCCGTCACGCCGCGACTGCGGGCGGACCGCCCGCAGTTGGAGCCCGTGGGGGAGAAGACCCGCCTCCCGCGAATCGAACCGGGCCCCGGCCCCGCACAGGAGCGGGGGAGGGCCCGGCCGGAGGGGTCCGTAAGGGCGTGCGGCCCGCAGCCATGGACGGCGGAGCGGGAAGTCGGCGGGGCCGACTTCTCACGCGAGGCGTTCGGGGGCGGCTGTGAGGTGCCGGCCGTCGTGGGAGCGGACGCGGGCGGGGCCGGGGTGCAGGGCGTCGAGGACGCGGACGGCGTAGACCTCGGCCATGCGGTCGGCGACCTCGTCGGGGGTCAGCCAGGCGATGGCTGGTGGACTCGGGGGAGAGCCGTTCGGCGCCGCCGGCGGGGTGGCAGCGGAAGACCAGAGCGACGACGCCACGGGCCATGTTCTTGTAGACGCCCGTGAGTTGGTCGACGCCGACCTCGATGCCGGTCTCCTCTCGGATCTCGCGGCACAGGCCCTCCTCGACGGTCTCGGCGAGTTCGAGGACGCCGCCCGGCGGCTCCCAGGTGCCGTTGTCGGCCCGCCGGATCGCCAGCACGCGCCCGTCCTCGCGGACGACCACTCCCGCGACGGACACGGAGTGGAGCGCTGCGGGGGAGGAATCGGCGGCGAAGTTCCCGCAGCCGTTCCGGCCGCCGCTGTTCATGGTGGTGCCTTTCTGGTTGAGCGGTGGAGCAGGAAGTCGGCGGGGCGACTCTGCTGGCAAAGTCGAGGGCTGGTTCTGTGGTATTGCGACAGGTTTGTCTCACGATATGAGACCACAGGATGGGTGCTTCCATCTGTTTTGTCACGAAGTGCTCGCTACGACATACCCGGCAAATCGACTTTGCCAGCAGAGTCGCGGGGCCGACTTCCTATGCGCGGGCCGGGTCGGTGGGGATGGTGTTGCCCCGGGACCAGAGTTCCTCGATGTGCTCGGCGAAGCGGTCGAACATGCCGTTCTCCTCGCTGCGTCGCAGGTGCATCAGAGGGGAGTCGTGGCCGACGGTGCGGGCCAGGTGCGGGGTGACCAGGGCGTGTTCGTCGAAGCGGAAGACGGACAGGCCGATGTGGTTCGGGCCGTCCTCCGGGGAGCTGAAGCGCGCCTCGACGCCCTGGCTGCCGGAGAGCTTGGCCAGGTGCTCCAGCGTGACCCGGATCCGGGTGGACACGGTGAGGGCCACGTCCTCGATCTGCTCCCGCCGGCGCGTCGTCCCGGACTCGGGATCGCCGAGGAGGAAGCGGATGCGGCAGCCGCTCTCGGCCTTGCGCCGCAGGGTCTGGAGGAGGGCGGGCTGCTCCAGCCAGACGAAGTAGTTGGTGTACCCGGCGAGGAAGACCTCGGACCGCGCCTCGGCGATCAGCTGCGCCCAGACCGACTGAGGGCAGGCCGACCGGTGCGGATAGACGGCGAACACCTCCCGGTCGTGCCCGGTCTTGACGTTCGCCCGGACGCTGTTGGGCCAGATCACTCGTTCATCAACCCCTAAAGCCGCGCAGACATCGGTACGGTTCCGCTGATGCGGCACCAGCGCCGCATCGGAGAGCCAGCGTTCCACTGTCTTAGGTGTAACACCGACCCGGGCGGCGAGTTGCCGGGGGGACAGGCGGGCTGTCGCCATACCTTGCTGAAGCGCAGTGTTCAAGGGGCATCCAGAGACGTTTTGGCTTTCTTGGACCGTAGCGCCGAGACGTGGCAGGTGTCCTGGAGACGGGGCGGCTATGAGCCGTCCGGGTGTCGATGATTTCCGCACAGACCGCGTGTAAGGAGTCGTACCCATGGAATCGAGTGCGATCAGGGCACTGTCCGGCGAGTTGGAGAAGGGTGATGGGCACCACGCTGGTGCCCTCACCAGCCTTCACGGCTACGGCGTCCGCTGGGACACCGCCTCCGACCGTTACCGGGTCCGCAACGAGATCACCGGCGAGTGGCTGCGCCGGCCCGGCGGCGAACCCGCCGCCTTCGTCTTCTTCGGGGACGCCTACAGCGCCTGGAAGGCCTTCGAGGTCCACAAGCGGCCGGGGGAGAGGTGAGATGTTCTCCACCCTCTCCCGTGCCACTGCTGAGCAGGGCCTGCGCTACGAGTGCCTCGCCTTCGCCGACAGAAGACCTGGCCCGCCTCTGCCGGCGGGCCGGCTTCTCCCCCGTGCTTCTCTCCGCCCTGAGAAAGTGACATCCCCGTGCACGACCCCCGACTGCTCGCCAAGCCCCCCGTCTGCCGGCTCGGCTGCCTCGTCCTCGTCCGCAACCAGCGCGGCGACGTCCTGCTCGTCGACCCGGACTACATGGACGGCATGATCCTGCCGGGCGGCTCCGCGAAGCCCAACGAGCCCCCGAATCTGGCCGCGGCCCGTCACCTCCATGCCGAGACCGGCCTGATCGCCCGTCTCACCCACGTCCTCGCGGTCGACTTCGCCCCGGCCGACCGTCACCTGGAGCGCCTCACCCTCGTCTACGACGGCGGCACCGTCCCCGACGGCACCCAGGTCACCGTCCCGGCGCGGCGCCAGAGCGGGCTGCTCGGCGCCCGCTTCGTCCCCGCCCGCAACCTGCCGGACTTCATGGCCCCTTCCCAGGCCACCCGCGCCGCCGAGGCCCTCGCCGGCCGCTCCCTGCCGGCCCTCCTCCACGGCCAACGGGCGACCTGACAACGGAAGATGGGGCCCGCCCGGCAGGTGGCTGCCGGGCGGGCCTTCCTGAACGTCGCCTACCAGCTGGACTTGATGTCGAACGCCCACTCCCAGGCGCCGAGTTCGACGCCGTCGTCATCGGTGAAGGTGCCCTTGGCGGTGTAGGAGCCCCGGGAGAGGAGGCCGGACGGCACCTCCTCCCAGCCGTGCCTCGGGACGGTGACCTCGTGGGGCCGGTCCTGTGGGCCGAAGGAGCCCAGCATCTGCTGGTCCTTCTGGACCCTGAGCCCCTTCCGGAAGGTCTGGCTCAGGTACCGGACGCCCGAGACGAGTTCGCCGGAGACCCGGAACGTCAGCCTCACCCGGTAGTTGGCGCCCTCCTTGAGGGTGAGCGGCGTGGCGGAGGCCTGCTTCCTGGCCTCCTCGGTGGACAGGTCCAGGACCACGGAGTCGCGGCCCTCGAACTCGAACGTGCCCTGGAGGAGGGTGAGGCGGGGGTCCGGCTGGGTGGTGCTATCGCTCGTCATGATCCCGTTCCTCGCTCGTCTTGGTGCGATCAGGCTTCCGGGACGGTGGCGTTCGGGAGCACGGCTCGGCGCGAAGTGGCCGAAACCAAATGTGATCTTCACTCCTGAGAGTAGGAGATAGCCAAGGCATCCAGGCTGAATCGCAGACGGGGGCAAGGATGGCAGGCGGGCTGTCAATGAACTGCTTGCGTTGACGGTGAGTCAGATGTCAGCCTTGGCTGCCTGAATGCCGGTACGTGAAGGGGTGGGATGGCGACCTGGCAGGCGGGCCTGTGGGGGCTGCTTGGGTCGGGGCTGATCGAGGGCTGGGACCTCTATGCCGCGATCCACGCCGCGAGAGGCTTCCCGTGGAAGCGTCGCGACCGGCTGAAGCTGCTGCCGTACCTGGTGGCGGTGGCGATCCGGCTCGGTGTGGGCGCCGCGCTGGCAGCGGTGTACGCGGCCTCCGGGCAGATCGCGGGCGCCATCGGTGCGGTGACGGTCGGCATTGCGGCTCCGAAGATCCTGGAGCAGCTCGCCAGGCGCGCACCGGCGGCGGTGGAAGTGCCCGGTACCCGCTCGACTGGGAGGTCCACCGGGACGCAGCCTCGCACGGGCCCGGCGGAGGCGGCTCTGGAGGAAGGGGCCGTCGATGCCCACTGACTCCTTCGCCCGCCGGGTCCTGCGCTACCTCGCCCGCACCGAACCGCCTTTCGGCCCAGCCGGGTTGATGCCGGAGCGCTCGGGCTTCCTCGCGGCACTGCGGGCG
Organism: Kitasatospora sp. NPDC001225; assembly: GCF_053597855.1. NCBI lineage: Bacteria > Bacillati > Actinomycetota > Actinomycetes > Kitasatosporales > Streptomycetaceae > Kitasatospora > Kitasatospora sp. NPDC001225. Next base: position 12,642 of record NZ_JBSFJC010000153.1, on the reverse strand, counting down.
GCGCTGGCGTTCCAACTGTTCCAGAGCGTCGAGCCGGAGGACGGTTCGACGGGCTCCGGCCTGCGTAAGACGCCCCGGCGCGGGGCCGATCTGCTCCGTACCGATCTCCGTGGGGCTGACCTTCGTGGGTCTGATCTTCGTGGGGCCGTCCTGGCCGGGGCTTCCTTGCGCAGCGCCAACCTTCGTGGTGCCGACCTTCGCGGCGTTAGCCTGGCCGGCGCCGATCTGCGCACTGCCAATCTGAGCGATGCGAACCTGGCCGGAGCCGATCTGGCCCGGGCCGACCTGCGCGACGCGAACCTGTCTCACGCGGACCTGAGGGGCGCAGTCCTGTGCGATGCGACGCTCGTCGGTGTCAATCTGTCCCGTGCCGATCTGCGCGACGCAGACCTGAGGGGTGCCGACCTGGAGTTCAGCAACCTGATCGAGGTGCGGTGGTCTCTGGCGACCGGCTGGCCTGCGGACAGGTACCCAGTAATCCGGGGCCGGTCCATCGAGGTGGAGCCCGAGGTGTTCGAGATCCAGGCCGACGACGCACGAGACCGGGAGGGCGCGCCCACCCCGGTTCCGGCCTGATCATGCCTCCGGCCCGGCGCGGAGTCCCGCGCCGGGCCGGAGGCGTGTCCGCCGCCCGCTGCGGCTACTTCGGGGTGTACCAGCTGAACTCGAGGATGGTGTCGTTGTAATCGGCGTCGTCGCCGTTCTCGGCGACGAGCACCATCAGGTTGTAGGCGCCGATCTCGTACGGGCCACCGGAGTTGAGCCTGCTCGGCTTGAAGACGCCGTTGCCATCGCTGAACTCGAAGACGGCGGTGAGGCCTGCCTGCCCGGTGATGGTCTGCTGGCCGATGACGGCGTTGTGCTCGCCGGTCCCGCTGAACGCCAGGTCGACGACGCCATCCTTGCTGGTGAGCTGCACCTTCTGGACGTTGGACGAGTTGGTCTTGGCCTCGACGGCGACCTTGGCGCCGGCGGGCAGGCTGATCTCGGCGGTGTTGCCCTTGACGAAGACGTAGGCGTCGGACATGGGATTCCTTCGTTCCGGAGGGAGTTCTCGTGGTGATCACCGCTCACGCTAGCCGCGCCGCGATCGATTCCAAGGAACTCCGTTCCGGAATAACACTTTCGAGGGAACGATCTTGACATCGGGCGCCAAGTGCCAACCCCCGCAAGGAAGGTGGGGTTCTCTGGGGGTCCCTCTCGGGGGCAACCCGGATGTCGGCCCGGGCCGCCAGGCCCGACACTCGGTCCATGCGCATCACACGGGCCGGTTGGGCCGTCATGACGGTGCTCGCCACCCTCATCGCCGTGATCTCCGCCAAGTACTTCAGCTTCGACCCCGCGGGGTTCTTCGAGCAGCAGCGCGCCACCTACCTGAGCCATGAAGTCCCGCTCTACATCCACATCTTCGGCGCGATCACCGCACTCGCGGTCGGGCCCTGGCAGTTCTCCGCCCGCCTGCGCGAGCGCCGGCCGCGCCTGCACCGCCGGATCGGCGTCGTCTACCTGCTCGGCTGCCTGGTCGGCGGGGTGGGCGCGCTGCTGCTGGCGCCCGTCGCGTACGGGGGAGCGGTCGCGAGGCTCGGCTTCGTCGGCCTGGCCGTGGCCTGGCTGGTGACCGGCAACGCCGGGCTGCGGGCGATCCTCGACGGCCGGGTGGCCGACCACCGCCACTGGATGATCCGCAGCTTCGCGCTCACCTTCGCCGCCGTCACGCTGCGCCTGATGCTGGTCGCCGCGACCGCCGCGCACCTGGACTTCCGCACCTCCTACACCGCCATCGCCTGGCTGTGCTGGGTGCCCAACCTGCTGCTCGCCTGCTGGTTCACCCGCCCCCGCCGCGCCGTCGCGGAGGTGGTGACAGGTCAGTAGGGGTGCTTGTCGGGCCTGGCCCTCCACGCGTCGTACGCGGGCTTGCCGAGTTCGGGGCAGAACTGCACCATGCGGATGCTCCGCTCCTCGATGGGCTTCTTGAAGTCGTCGTACTGGTACTCGTCGCTGAACCCGATCTCCGCGGTCTCCGCCAGGTTCCGGCTGAAGTAGACGGCCTCGCACCGGGACCAGTAGATGGCGCTCATGCACATCGGGCACGGCTGGCCGCTGGTGTAGATCTCGCAGCCCTTGAGCATCCGGGCCCGGAGCGGCTCCTTGTCCGACGGCTCGCTCGGGATGAGTTCCAGCGTGCTCTCCCGCTCGGCGACGGTGGGCTTCCCGGTGTCGGGGACCGGGGTGTCGGGCGCAGGGGAGCCGGCGGCGGGGGAGTCGGAGCAGGCGGCGACCAGGCGGATCCCGGCGCCGAGCGCGAGGCGGCGCGGGGCGTCGCACCGGCCGATGAAGCGTGCCGCGGCGATGAAGTGCCGGAACGTGCCGAGGTGACGGTTGCCCGTGTTCCCCCCGTGGACGGCTTCCTTGATCGAACCGGGGGATTCCGGCCCCGGCTAGCCCGGTCGGGCAGCGGTGTTCCCCCGCCCGGGTAGCCGGTACGGCGGGCCTCCGCGCCGGAGCCGGGGGTTCGGGTACGGATCGGGCTCGACGCGGGGAACGGCCCCGCGTCGACGCACCCCGAGCCGCAACCCTCAGGAGCCCCCGTGGCCCGTATGAAGCCCCTCGTCCTGACCGCCCTCGCCGTCGCCGTCACCGGTGTCCTGGCCACGGGCACCGTGGCCGCCGTCGCCGACGGCAAGCCCAGCCACAAGCCCGTCGGAGAGCCCGTCGGCGAGCCGGCGGGCAAGCCCGTGGGCAAGCCCAACGTCAAGCCGACCGTCGTCGTCCCGCACGGCCCGGCCGCCGTCAGCCCCGCACTGATGGCCGCGCACGACCAGGTCGTCGGCGACTGGATCGACGTGGCCCCCGGGGACAACGGGGTCGCCATCGTCAGCTGTCCGTCCGGGGAGGTGCCCACCGGCGGCGGCGGCCAGACCAGCGCCTTCCGGATCTTCGTCACCGACTCCTACGCGACCGACAACTCCTGGGTCGTGCGCGGCACCAACACCGGCACCGGGACCGAGTCCATCCGCGCGACCGCCGTCTGCACCGCGCTCTGACCCTCCGGCCGGCCCTCCGGCCGCACCCGTACGACGAACGGCCCGGGCCCGGGCGGTGGTTGCCAGGGCCCGGGCCGCTGCGTCGCCCGGCTACTTCGGCGCCGGCAGCAGCCCCAGGCCCGAGACCGGCCCGAGGTGGGCGAGCTTGTCGGGGTTGGACACGGCGTGGACGGACCGCACCGCGCCGTCGGCGTCGATGTCCAGCTCGATGACGCCGGCCACACGCTGCTCCGCGTCGTACACCACCGCGCCCGGGCGGCCGTTGACCCGGGCCGGGACGAGGCGCGCGCCCAGGCGGCGGACCCGGCGCAGGCCGCCGACGAGCAGCTGGGCGACGCGGCGCGGGTCGGTGAGGGAGTGGGCGAGTGCGCGGGCCTTGCCGCCGCCGTCGCCCTGGAACACCACGTCGGGGGCGAGCATGCCGAGCAGGGCGTCCAGGTCGCCGCCCTCGGCGACCTCGAAGAAGCGGCGGGCCAGCTCCTCGCCCTCCGCGCGGCGGGCCGGGGCCGGGGCGACGGCCTCGTCCTCGCGCGCCGCGGGCGCCAGGCGCTTCCTGGCGCGGGCGAGGATCTGACGGCAGTTCGCCTCGCTCTTCCCCACCATCTCCGCGACCTCCGGGTAGCCGTACCCGAAGGCCTCGCGCAGCGTGAACACCGCGCGCTCGACCGGCGAGAGGGCCTCCATCAGCACCAGGAACGCCATCGACAGGGTGTCCGCCAGCTCGGCGTGCTCGGCCGGGCCGGGCCGCTCGGCGGTGGTGACGACGGGCTCGGGCAGCCACTGGCCGACGTAGGCCTCGCGGCGCACCCGGGCGGAGGTGAGGTGGTTGATGCCCAGGCGGGTGACGGCCGTGGTCAGGTACGCCTTGGGGTCGGCGATCGCGGTGCCGGCCCGGTCGGCGCGGGTGAAGCCGAGGAAGGCGTCCTGGACGAGGTCCTCGGCGTCGCCGACCGAACCCGTCATCCCGTACGCGATGGAGAACAGCAGCGGACGGTACCCGGCCGCACCTTCCGCACCTGCCGTACCCGTCATGTGGACCCCCCGCCTGCCCCGCGACCGTGGCCAGCAGGCTATCCGAGGCCCGCCGGATCCCACCGGCGGGTGGTGTGGCGCAGGTCACGGAGCCCGGGCGGCAGGGGGATGTCACAGAACGGCGGGCCGTCCTGTCTCAAGGGGCAGCAACGGAACAGCGACCGAGGAGCACGCCATGGAACCCCGCCTCAACCCCTTCGCCAGCCCCGTCATCGGCAAGGTCCTCAAGCACCTCATCGCGGCCAACAAGCCCATCGCCGAGTCGGCCCTGCCGTACACCGTCCAGGAGTTGGTGCGGCTGCGCGCCAGCCAGATCAACGGCTGCGGCGCCTGCATCGACATGCACTTCAAGGAGGCCGTGCACGCCGGAGAGGACCCGGTGCGCCTCAACCTGGTCGCCGCCTGGCGCGAGGCCACCGTCTTCACCGAGGCCGAGCGCGCCGCGCTGGAACTCGCCGAGCAGGGCACCCGGCTCGCCGACGCGGCCGGCGGGGTGAGCGACGAGGCGTGGGCGAACGCCGCCAAGCACTACGACGAGGAGCAGCTCGCGGCGCTGGTCTGCGTGATCGCGCTGATCAACGCCTTCAACCGGGCCAACGTGATGATCCGCCAGCCCGGCGGCGGCTACGAGGTCGGCATGTACCACCACTGACCGGCGCGGCTCCGGGCCCGGCCTTTCCCCAACCGGCCCGCCGGGTACGGCCGGTGGGGAGGCCGGGGCCCGGGCGGTGCGCCGCCCGCCCGGGGCGGCGCACCCGTCGCGTTCCACCCGATGGACCGTCAGTACGGACTGTTACGATCTTGGTCCGGGTGAACCGCCCGTTCCGGGAACCGAGGGAGACGTCCATGTCCGAGGAATCGACGCGCCGGATCGTCGTGCTGCGCCACTCCAAGGCCGAGCACCCCGACGTGGACGACCACGAGCGCCCGCTCGCCGAGCGGGGCCGCGAGGACGCGCCGGCGGCCGGACGCTGGATCGCCGGCGCCGGCATCACCCCCGACCTCGCGCTGGTCTCCACCGCCGTGCGGACCCGTGAGACCTGGAGGCTCGCGGCCGCCGAGCTCCCGGTGGTGCCGAAGACCGTCGCCGAGGAGCGCGTGTACGAGGCGAGCCTCGGGGAGCTGATCGCGCTCCTCAACGAGCAGTCCGACGAGGTGCGGGACCTGGTCCTGGTCGGCCACAACCCCGGCGTCCACGCGCTGGCCGACGCCCTGGCGGGCGAGGCCGAGGGGGACCTGCTGGCGCGGATGAACCGCTCCGGCTTCCCGACCTCGGCCATCGCGGTCCTGGAGTTCCAGGGCAGCTGGAAGGCCGTCGAGCACGGCGTCGGCCGGCTCACCGCCTTCTGGGCGCCGCACGCCTGAGACCCGTACCGCCAAACGCCCGAACACGGCTTGGCCGCCCGGCAGTTCACCGGGCGGCCCCGCCGCGTTCGGGCCGTCGTGCGGGGCGGCCGGGGTCAGCGGCGCGGCCCGGCGACGTGGTCGCTCAGCCGGATGACGGTGACCTCCACCTGGCCGTGCCCGTCCTCCCAGCCCGCGACCGGGTCGCAGCCCTCGTCGTCCAGGCCGAAGGCCGTGGTGTCGGCGGACACGGGCATCAGGCCCGTCTCCCCGTCGGTGCAGAAGTAGCCGAGGTGGGTGCGCAGTTCGGGGTTCCCGATCACGGAAAGCTCCTCCTCCCACTCCTCCTCGGGCTCCGCCGTGAAGGGCATCAGCTCCCCGGGGGTGCGGCCGGTGGCGAAGGCCGTGCACAGGGCGTCCAGGAGGGTGCCGTCGGAGACGAGCAGGGGAGCATAGACCTCCCAGGTACCGGCCAGGGCCGGGTCGGTGAGGTCGACGCCGTACCGTTCCAGCAGCGGGGCGAGGTCGGCGCCCCGCAGCAGTCCGGGGCTGAAGCAGGCGGCCTCGACGGCGGCGGCGAAGCCCTCGGGGAGATGCGCCCCGGCGTCGGACGGCCGGAACTCGAAGACCGAGCGGCTCGGGTCGAAGACCGGCGTCCCCTCGGCCTCGTCGAACAGGTGGAGCCGGGAGACGAACGGCTCCTCGCCGCGCAGCGCCGCCGGGCGCACCCAGGCGTGCTCGCGCCGGAAGCCGGTCTCGTACAGCAGGTTGCCGGTGACGCAGGCGGCGTAGACCGCGTCGGGGTCGTACTCCGCGAGGGGGCGGCCGAGCAAGGCGGCGAAGGCGTCGGCGAGTTGGCGGTCCCAGTCGGCATCCGCGGGCGCGGTGGGGTGGTAGGTCATGGCGGCACGGTAGCGGCGCCCGCCGACAGCGGCCGGGCCGGGTCCGGGGTGCGGGCCACGGCCGCGCCTACAGCAGCAGCGCCGCCACCTCCGCCGGTGTCCAGTGTCCGGCGGCGCCCGGGCGGGTGGCGAGGTAGCCGGCCGTGCGCCAGGGGCCCCAGCCGTGGGACTCGGCCAGGCCCGCCGCCAGGGTGCGCAGGTAGGGCGGGGTGGGGGCGTTGAGCTCGGCGCCGGCCACGCCCCGGGCGGCGGTGAAGGTCAGCAGCGGGTGGCCGTCCGACTCGCCGACGTGCAGCAGGGTTTCGTAGCGGCCCGGGCCCAGTTCGGCGCGCCCGGCGGCGAGCACCGGGGCGAGGTCGAGGTCGGTGCCGGGGGAGCGGCGCATCTCCTGGGCGGCGATGTCGCTGAACTGACCGACCGTCACCAGGTAGGCCCGGCAGGGGACTTCGCCGGGAAGGGCCGGGTCGTAGAAGGCCGAGCCGCCGCCCCAGGTGAGCGAGTGGTCGGCGAAGTAGAGCACGCCCGGCAGTACGGTGGCCACCGCCCGGCGCGGCGGGCGCGGGTCGCGGCTGCCGGGGTGGGCCTGCGCCCCGCCGTCGGGGCGGCCGCCGCGCAGGTAGCGGGCGAGGCGGGCGGCGTGCAGGTTCGAGCCGTACGCCACGTACCAGACGAGCACCTCCCCGCCGCTCTCCGTACCGCTCTCCCCGCCGCCCTGCCCGTCACGGTCCGGGTTCCGGTCCCGGCCTTGCCCAGCCGAATCCCAGTCGGGCGCGCCGCTGCCCAGCCCGCTCACAGGAAGGAGCCGCGGTGTGGGCTGCGAAAGACTCCCACAGGAATATGTGAAAACCGTGAACACGCCAGTGATCCGACCAGAACCCCCCGATTCGGCAGCGGCCCCTTCACTACTGGTAGCGAATCGGTCGCCATGGTGTTCATCACTCTTCTCGCTCCCGTCGCACCGCTCCGGTATTCGGCGATTACTCTTCACCAGCGAAAACGATCGGAAACCAGCGAAATAGCATTCGATTCATACCGTTGCTGCCCTCGCGTGGCATCGATGATGAGAATTTTCTTTGATCGATTCCTCACTGCATCCAGCCGACTCCCAGCGGAGTCATGGTGAGTGGGCGCACCCAGCAGGTGACAAAGGCGTCACCCCGCGTGATACCCGTACGCGCCCCCAGGACCCCGGAGCCAAGGAACCCATCCATGGACGCACGCCACGAAACGGCCGGCCCCGGCACGCTGCACCGCCCGAACCCGGGCCCCGTGGCGGGCTGGCCGGCGGCCCAGCCCGCCCACCCCCGCAGCCTGCTCGACATCATCGCCGCCACCGCGCAGGCGCACCCCGGCGCGCCCGCGCTCGACACCGGCGACACCGTCCTCGACTACCGAGCCCTGCTGCACGAGGTCGAGACCCTCGCCGGGCAGCTGGCCGGCCACGGCATCGGCCGCGGCGACCGCGTCGGGGTCCGCGTCCCCTCCGGCACCGCCGACCTCTACATCGCGATCCTCGCCGTCATGCGCTGCGGCGCCGCCTACGTGCCCGTCGACGCCGACGACCCCGACGAGCGCGCCGAGATGATCTGGCAGGACGCCGCCGTCTGCGCCGTCCTCGGCCCCGGCCGCGCCCTGCACGCCCCCACCGACGCCCGCCCCTCGGGCCGTCCGGCCTGGCCCGCCCCGGCCGACGACGCGTGGATCATCTTCACCTCCGGCACCACCGGCCGCCCCAAGGGCGTCGCCGTCACCCACCGCAGCGCCGCCGCCTTCGTCGACGCCGAGGCCCGCCTCTTCCTCCCGCAGCAGCCGCTCGCCCCCGGCGACCGCGTCCTGGCCGGCCTGTCCGTCGCCTTCGACGCCTCCTGCGAGGAGATGTGGCTCGCCTGGCGCCACGGCGCCTGCCTGGTGCCCGCCCCCCGCTCCCTCGTCAAGGCCGGCACCGACCTCGGCCCCTGGCTCGTGAACCGGCGCATCACCGCCGTCTCCACCGTCCCCACCCTGCTCGCCCTGTGGCCGCAGGAGTGCCTGGACGCCGTCCGCCTGATCATCGTCGGCGGCGAGGCCTGCCCCGCCGAACTCGTCGACCGCCTCGCCACCGGCGGCCGCGAGTTCTGGAACACCTACGGCCCCACCGAGACCACCGTCGTCGCCACCGCCGCCCGCATGCTCCCCGGCCAGCCGGTGCGCATCGGCGCCCCCCTCGACGGCTGGGAGATCGCCGTCGTCGACCAGGCCGGCCACCCCGTCCCCTGGTACGAGACCGGCGAACTGCTCATCACCGGCGTCGGCACCGCCCGCTACCTCGACCCCGCCAAGGACGCCGAGAAGTTCAGCGCCCACCCCGCCCTCGCCTCGCCCCGCGTCTACCGCAGCGGCGACCTCGTGCGCAACGAACCCGAAGGCCTGATCTTCCTCGGCCGCGCCGACGACCAGGTCAAACTCGGCGGCCGCCGCATCGAGCTCGGCGAGATCGACGCCGCCCTCCAGGCCCTGCCCGACGTGCGCGCCGCCGCCGCTGCCGTCCGCAGGACCCCCGCCGGCGCCGACCTGCTCGTCGGCTACCTCGTCGCCCGGCCCGGCACCACCCCCGACCTCGCCACCGCCCGCCGCCGGCTGCTGGAGCGCCTGCCCGCCCCGCTGGTGCCCGTCCTCGCCCTCGTCGACTCCCTGCCCACCCGCACCTCCGGCAAGGTCGACCGCAACGCCCTGCCCTGGCCGCTCGCCACCACCGGCACCGCCCCCGCCGCCCGGGCCCTGGACGGCACCGCCGGCCGGCTCGCCGCCCACTGGGAGCGCCTGCTCGGCACCGCCCCCGGCCCCGACGACGACTTCTTCGCCCTCGGCGGCTCCAGCCTCACCGCCGCCCGCCTCGTCTCCGAACTGCGCACCCGGCACAACGGCGTCTCCGTCGCCGACCTGTACGCCCACCCCGTCCTCGCCGACCTCGCCGCCCACCTCGACACCCTCACCCCGGCCGCCGCCCCCGAGGAGACCGTCCTCGACGACGCCGCCTCCTCCGCCGTCCGCGGCCGCACCGTGCGCCGCACCCCCCGCAGCGCCGGCCTGTGGCAGACCCTCCTGCTCCTCGGCATGTTCTCCCTCGCCGGACTGCGCTGGATCCTCCTCCTGATGGCCCTCGACAACCTCACCGGCAGCCACCTCGCCTGGGCCCCCCACAGCTCCTGGTGGCCCGTCGGCGCCGGCCTGCTCCTCCTCTACAGCGCCCCCGGCCGCACCCTGCTCGCCGCCGCCGGCGCCCGCCTGCTCACCGCCCGCATCCGCCCCGGCAGCCACCCCCGCGGCGGCCACGTCCACCTGCGCCTGTGGGCCGCCGAACGCTACACCGCCATGTTCGGCACCGCCGCCCTCGCCGGCACCCCCTGGGCCCCCCGCTACGCCCGCGCCCTGGGCTGCCGCGTCGGCCCCGGCGTCCAGCTCCACACCCTGCCCCCCGTCACCGGCCTCGCCCGCATCGGCGCCCACGCCTCCGTCGAACCCGAAGCCGACCTCGCCGGCTGGTGGCTCGACGGCGACACCCTCCACCTCGGCCGCATCGACATCGGCGACGGCGCCCGCATCGGCCACCGCGCCACCCTCATGCCCGGCGCCCGCATCGGCGCCGGCGCCGAGATCGCCCCCGGCTCCTGCGTCACCGCCACCACCGCCGTCCCGCCCGGCGAACACTGGACCGGCTCCCCGGCCCGCCCCGACACCACCGCCCCCGCCGACTGGCCCACCGCCCCCGCCCCCGCCCCGCGCGGCTGGAACCTCGCCTACGGCGCCGCCTTCGCCCTCTTCGGCCTCGTCCCGATCCTCGCCGCGCTGCCCGCCCTGGCCATCGTCTACCCGATGATCGACAGCGACGCCACCCTGCTCGGCGCCCTCGTCCAGCTCCTGCCCGCCACCATCCCGCTGGCCGCCCTCACCGTCGTCTGCTACGCCACCCTCATAGCACTCCTCGTGCGCCTGCTGTCCCTCCCGCTGCGCCCCGGCCACCACCCCGCCACCGGCCGCGTCGCCTTCTGCGCCTGGGCCGTCAGCCGCCTCAGCGACACCGCCCGGCGCACCCTCTTCCCCTTCTACGCCAGCCTCTTCACCCCGGTGTGGCTGCGCCTGCTCGGCGCCCGCGTCGGACGGCGCGTCGAAGCCTCCACCGTGCTCGCCCTGCCCGGCCTGATGCGCGTCGACGACGGCGCCTTCCTCGCCGACGACACCCTCGTCGCCCCGTACGAGCTGCGCGGCGGCTGGCTCCGCCTCGGCCCCGCCCACGTCGGACGCCGCTCCTTCGTCGGCAACTCCGGCATCGTCGGCCCCGGCCGCCACCTGCCCGACAACTCCCTCGTCGGCGTCCTGTCCGACACCCCCGCCCACGCCCCCGAAGGCTCCTCCTGGCTCGGCCGCCCCGCCTTCGCGCTGCCCCGCGTCGCCGACACCGGCGCCGACGCCCGCACCTACAACCCGCCCCGGCGCCTGATGTGGGCGCGCGCCGGCGTCGAACTCTGCCGGCTGCTGCCGATCGTCCTCGCCGCCCTGCTCGGCGACCTCGTCCTCGCCACCCTGCAGGAACTGCGCGACGACTACGGCCTGGCCGTCGCCCTCGGCACCGCCGGACTCGTGCTCACCGCCGCCGCCGTCGTCGCCTGCGCCGTCACCACCGCCGCCAAGTGGCTGCTCGTCGGACGCTTCCGCGTCGCCGAACACCCCCTGTGGTCCTCCTTCGTGTGGCGCAACGAGCTCTACGACACCTTCGTCGAGGAACTCGCCATGCCCTTCGGCGGCCACACCATCACCGGCACCCCCTACCTGAACGTGTGGCTGCGCAGCCTCGGCGCCCGCATCGGCCGCGGCGTGTGGTGCGAGACCCACTGGCTGCCCGAGACCGACCTGGTCACCGTCGAGGCCGGCGCCAGCGTCAACCGCGGCACCGTCCTGCAGACCCACCTCTTCCACGACCGCGTCATGCGGCTGGGCCCCGTCCACCTCGCCGCCGGCTCCACCACCGGCCCGCACTCCATCGTGCTGCTCAACGCCTCCCTCGGGGCCGGCAGCACCGTCGGCCCGGCCTCCCTGGTCATGCGCGGCGAGAACGTCCCCGGCGGCGGCCGCTGGCTCGGCAACCCCGTCGCCGCCTGGGACGCCGACCCCACCCCGCCCGCCGGCCGGCGCCGCCACCGGGCCACCGCCGGAGTGTGACGCGAATCACATCGGCAGGGCGATGAGTTCGCGGTGCGGTCACGGTCTACCTCCGTGACCGCACCGCTTCTTCTTTCCCGCCCTCCCGAGAGGAACCGCCCATGACCGCCGCCCCCGCCGCGAAGACCGCTGCGAAGACTGCTGCGAAGACCGCCGTGAAGACCGCGGAGACCGCCGCGAAGGCCCCCGCCGTAAAGGGCCCCGCCTCCTATTTCCCCTCCATCGAGAAGAAGTACGGCCGCCCGGTCGAGGAGTGGAAGGACCTCATTCGCGCCTCCCCGCTCGCCAAGCACATGGAGCTCGTCGCCTGGCTCAAGACCGAGCACAACATCGGCCACGGCCACGCGAACGCCCTCGTCGCCCACACCCTTGCCGAAAAGTCCTCCCGAGAGGGCCACTTGATGCGATCATCGACGGCATGAAGGTACTCGTGATCGGAGCCTCCGGCACACTCGGCAGCGCTGTCGCCACCGCCCTGGAGAAGGAGCACCAGGTCGTACGGGCCTCGCGCAGCGGCCCGGTGACGGTCGACCTGGAGGACTCCGACTCCCTGGACGCGCTCTTCGCCGGCCTGCCCGACCTCGACGCGGTCGTCTGCTGCGCCGTGTCGGGCCCGATGGTCGACTTCGCCACGGCGACCGACGAGGAGTTCCTCGCCGGGCTGCAGGGCAAGCTGCTGGGCCAGATCGCCCTGGCCCGGCGCGCCCAGCACCACCTGCGCGACGGCGGCTCCATCACCCTCACCGGCGGCACGTTCACCACCCCGATGGTCGGTGGATCGCTGGGCGCCGTCATCAACACCGGGCTGGAGGGCTTCGTCCGCAACGCCGCCGCCGAACTGCCCCGCGACCTGCGGATCAACCTCGTCAGCCCCGGCTGGATCGCCGAGACGCTGCAGCTCCTCGGCCGGGACCCGGCCCCGGGCATCCTCGCCGTCGACGCCGCCCGCTCCTACGTCACCGCCGTGGAAGGCCGGACGAACGGGGAGACCCTGCTCCCCTGAACCGCCGAGCCCGCGCACAGGAAGTCGGCCCGGCCGACTTCCCGTGCACGGCGCCCCGGAACGCCAGCGCCCCCGGATCGGCGGGGGTCACGGGCGCCGGGCCACGAAGACGAACTCCCGC
>NZ_JBSFJC010000152.1:0-17516 GCF_053597855.1 Kitasatospora sp. NPDC001225 | reverse complement strand
ACCTCGCTGGACGTCCGCGACGTGCTCCGCGAGACGATGTTCGCGGCCACCGTCACGGGCAGCCCGGTCGAGAACGCCACCCGGGTGATCAAGCGGCGCGCGGTGTCGGAGGCCGCGGAGACGACGGCGGTGCGCACCAGCGGGTGCCGGAACACCAGTTGCCCGGCCGGGTCGAGCCGGGCCAGTCCGTCGGCCTCGATCCGCTCCAGGATCTCCCGCGCGTTCTCGTCCGCGACCGCGCTCAGCCACTCGCCGCTGCCGAAGTCCGGGCTGGCGGCCAGGGCGCCGAGCAGCAGCAGACGGCCGGCCTCCGGCGGCACCGCCCCCAGCCGTTCGGTGAACATCCGCTCCAGCTTCCGCCCCAGCGGCAGCCGCTCCGGCAGTGGCGCGGCCCCGCGCTGCTGGGCGGCCGCGAGCTGGCGCGGCAGCTCCACCAGCGCCAGCGCGTTCCCGGCCGCCTCCGCCAGCACCCGGTCCCTGGCGGGCGGGGCGAGTTCGGGGTAGCGGGAGCCCAGCAGCAGGGCCGCGTCCGTCCGGGGCAGCGCCCGCACGTCGACGGCCTCGGCGGACCAGAGCCGGGCGGCCGGCCCGTCCGGGCGGGTGGCGCCGACGATCACCACCCGCTGCTCGGCGCAGCGCCGGTGGAGGAAGGCGTAGACGGTCGCGCTCGACGAGTCGATCCAGTGCAGGTCGTCGAGGAGGAGCAGCGTCGGGGCGGCCCGCGCCGCCTCCTCCAGCAGGGCCAGCGCGGCGGCACCGACGGCGAGGCCGCTCGGGGCGCCGGGACGGACGCCGAACGCGCTCTCCAGGGCCTCCCGCTGGTGGGCGGACAGCGCGGTGGAGCGCTGGAGCGGCGCCCAGAAGGCCTGGTGGAGGGCGCCGAACGCGAGGTCCGTCTCCGCCTCGGAGCCGACCGCGCGCAGGACGGTGAACCCGCGCTCGCGCGCCGCCCGTTCCACCCAGGCCAGCAGCGTGCTCTTGCCGACCCCCGCCTCACCGCGCAGCAGCACCGTGGACCCGCTCGCACCGTCCACGGCCTGGACCAGCGCCGCCGTCAGCAGCTCCGTCTCCCGCTGCCGGCCGACCAGGACCGGAACCCGCCCGCCGTCCACCACTCTCGTCCCCCTCGGGTTCTCACCGCCCACTCCCCGGGCACCCAAGGCTACAATCCGTCAACCCGCCCCGGCACTACGGCGGGTACCGCTCCGGGCGCGCAGCGTGCCCAGCCCCGGCTCCCGTCGCCGGCCCGCCGGTTCCCTCCCGGGCCACCCCCCGTGCACGGACGCGCAACCGCCCCGGCTCCCGCCGCCGTAGCGTCATGCGGCGCACCGGCCCGGCGGTCCGCCGCGACCGCCTCACCTTCGGCGGCCACGCCGACCTCACCGTCTCCTTCCGGGACTGACCGCCCCCACACCAGACGAAGGCCGACACACCCATGACCGATCCCCGCGACGGGCAGCCACCCAGCGCCCCGGACGACCTGTGGTGCCCCTTCCCCTCCCTGACGAACCCCCACGCCGAGCAGGCCGACCGGCAGAGCCTGGACTGGCTGGCGCGCCACCGGCTGCTGGACGGGCGCCACCGGCAGTCCGACCGGATCGGCCGCCAGCGCAGCGGCCACCTGGCCGCGCGGACCAACCCCGAGGTCTCCGCCGGGATGCTGCGCCTGCTGTCCGACTGGTACGTCTGGCTCTTCGCCTTCGACGACGGGTACTGCGAGGACCGCGAACGCGGCGCCGCCCCCGGGCCGTTGGCCCGTACGACCGCGCTCCTCTCCCGGGTGGTCGACCCCGAGCCGCCCGGCGACGAGCTGCCCGGACCGGCCGGCGCCTACGCGACGGCCCTGCGGGAGATCCGGGACCGGGTCGCCGCGCAGGCCTCGCCGTCCCAGCTGTTCCGGTGGGAGTGCACGGTCCGCGACTACCTCTCCGCCCAGGTGTGGGAGGCCGCCAACCGGGAGGCGGGCACCGTACCGGGCCTGGCCGAGTACGTGGCCATGCGCCGGCACGCCGGGGCGACGTACACCTGCCTCGCCCTGGTCGACCTCGCGGCCGGCTACGAGGTGCCGGCCGCGGAGGCGGACGGACCGTCGCTGCGCAGGCTCAGGGACCTCACGGCGAACCTGGTGAGCTGGGACAACGACCTGTACTCCCACGCCAAGGAGGCCGCCGGCGGCCAGGGCCGCCACAACCTGGTCGAGGTCCTCGCCCGCCACCACCGCTGCTCCCCGGCCGAGGCCCGACGGTCGGCCGTCGCCATGCGCGACGCCGAGATGCGCGCGTTCGTCGAGCTGAGCCGGACCGTCCGCACGGACGGCAGCGAGGCGGCCTCCGCGTACGCCCGCAGCCTCGGGCTGTGGCTGCGCGGGCACATCGACTGGTCGCGCGGCAGCTCCCGGTTCGACGTGCCGTCCCCCGCGGCGAGGCACTGATGCGCGAGGACGCCGCCCCGCCCGGCAGCGCGCCGCGCGCGCCCGGCCACCTGCCCCTGCTCGGCCACCTGCTCCCGCTGCTGACCCGCCCCGTGCCGTTCCTCCAGTCGCTCGCCGACCACGGCCCGGTGGTGCGGATCCACCTGTGGCGCAGGCCCGTTCACGTCCTCACCGACCCCGGGCTGGTCCACCGGCTGCTCGTCCAGGACGCCGCGAGGACCGAGAAGGGCTTCGTCTTCGACCAGGCCCGCGGCCTGCTGGGCAACGGCCTGTTCATCTCCGAGGGCGCGTTCCACCTCCGCCAGCGGCGCCTGGTGCAGCCGGCCTTCCACCGCGACGGCATCCGCCGGTACGCCGCCCTGGCCGCGCGGCTGGCAGCGGCCGCGGTGTCCCGCTGGGAGACCGGGCGGCCCGCGCCGATCGAGCCGCGGATGCACGGACTCGCCCGGGACATCGTGGTCGAGGCACTGTTCGCCACCCGCCTGAGCGCCGCCCAGAAGGCCCGGATCGACCGGGCCGTGCCCGTCGTCCTCACCGGCTTCGTCCAGCGGGCGCTCTACCCGTCGCCGCTGCTGGAGAAGCTGCCCGTACCGGCGAACCGGCGCTTCGACGCGGCGGTCCGGGACCTGCGCACCGTCGTGGACGAGATCGTCGATCAGGCCGCCGCCCCGCAGCAGGGCCCGGACGGCACCCTGCTGTCCCTGCTGCTGACCACCCGCGACGAGGAGACCGGCCTCGCCATGCCACCGGCCCAGGTCCGGGACGAGGCCGTCTCGCTGCTCCTAGCCGGCACCGAGACGACCGCCACCACGCTCGCCTGGCTCTTCCACGAACTCGCCCGGCACCAGGACCTCCAGGACGAGCTGAGCGAGGAGGTGCGCGCCGTCGCCCCCGACGGCTCCGTGTCCCCGGACGACCTGCCGCTCCTGGAGCGCACGGGCCACGCCATCAGCGAGACCCTCCGCCTCCACACCCCCAACTGGATCCTGATGCGCCGGGCGACGGAGCCCCTCCGGTACG
The DNA here is from genome assembly GCF_053597855.1 of Kitasatospora sp. NPDC001225. Lineage (NCBI taxonomy): Bacteria > Bacillati > Actinomycetota > Actinomycetes > Kitasatosporales > Streptomycetaceae > Kitasatospora > Kitasatospora sp. NPDC001225. The sequence goes on along the minus strand of NZ_JBSFJC010000152.1, from coordinate 14,065 downwards.
GCGGCGTCGTCCTGCCCCCGGGGGCGGAGATCCTCTTCAGCCCGACCGCGCTGCACCGCTCCCCGCTGCTCCACCCCGACCCGTCGCGGTTCGACCCCGACCGCTGGCGCCAGTCCGCCGGCCACGCCCCACCCAGGCTGTTCATCCCCTTCGGCGCGGGCCGGCACAAGTGCGTCGGCGAGTCCTTCGCCTGGACCGAGATGCTCGTCGTCACCGCGGCCGTCCTCGCCCGCCTGCGCCTCAGCCCGGCCACGGCCACCCCCCTCCGGGAGAGCGCCACCGCCGCCACCGTCCGCCCACGCGGCCCGCTGCTCGTCGCCGAACCCCGGTGATCTGCCGGCGGCCGGCGCGTGCGCGCAGGGGCAGGCCCCGGTGCCCGGGTACGACGACCGGCCGGCGGACGTGGCGGCGGTGGCCGTACTGCCGTGAACCCGCCATTCCTGCGGATACCGGGGGATAACCCCACCCACGACCGGGTGGGTAGCGGCATCGTCGCAGGTGGTCCGCTCCGGAGAGGGTTGGGACAGCGGCGTGACCCGCCGGCTTCCTCGACAAGCAACCGGAGTTGATGCATGCGCAATCAGGCGCAGCAGACCGTCCACCCGTCCCGGCACCGGAAGGTCCTGGTGGCCGCGATGGCCGTCGGTGCCCTGACGACGGGGGTGCTGGCCCCGTCCGCGGCCTTCGCGGCACCGAAGCCGGACACCGTCCAGCAGGGCCTCGACGCACTGGTGCGGGACGACGGCATCGTCGGCACGCTGGCGAACGTCGAGAAGGGGCACGGCCGAGCCCGCGACTACACCGCCGGGGTGGGTGACCTGGCCACCGGAGCGAAGGTCCCGGTCGACGGTCAGGTGCGGATGGGCAGCAACACCAAGACGTTCACGGCGGTGGTCGTGCTGCAACTGGTCGGAGAGGGGAAGATCGGCCTCGACGCACCCGTCGAGACCTACCTGCCGGGCCTCGTCCGCGGGGACGGCATCGACGGGCGGAACATCACCGTCCGTCAGCTCCTCCAGCACACCAGCGGGCTCCCGGAGTACCTGCGGGGTGATGCCTCGTTCCACTACTACGAGCCGCGCGACCTCCTCGACAACGCACTGCGGTTCAAGGCCGACTTCGCCCCGGGCGACCGGTTCAACTACAGCAACACGAACTACCTCGTGGCCGGCCTGATCGTCCAACGGGTCACCGGCCGCCCGCTCGCGGCGGAGATCGACCGCCGCATCGTCAAGCCCGTCGGCCTGCGCCACACCTACTTCCCCACCCCCGGCGACACGACCATCCGCGAGCCCCACCCCAAGGGCTACTACCGCGAAACCCCCGACGCACCCCAGCAGGACGTCACCGAGACCGACCCCTCCTTCGGCTGGGCCGCCGGTCAGATGATCTCCACCAACTCCGACCTCAACCACTTCTTCTCCGCACTCCTCCACGGCGGCCTCCTCCCACCCGCCCAACTCGCCGAGATGAAGAAGACCGTCCCCGCCGAGGCCGTCGGCCCCGGCGCCGCCTACGGACTCGGCCTCGTGAGCAGGCCCCTGCCCTGCGGCGGCCTCTACTGGGGCCACGGCGGCAGCTTCCCCGGCTACGAGACCCGCGGCGGCGTCACCGAGGACGGCAGCGCCGCGGCCAACATCGCCGTGACCTCCCGCCCGACCGACAAGGCCGCCCTGAGACACGTCGAGAACGTCGTCGAAGCAGCCCTCTGCCGCTGAGGCCACTCAGGCCGCTGCGCCCGGACAACACCGGCGTACGCACCGATGGTTCCGCGGCTCCGGCCTCCGGCCCGGGGCGGGGTACTCCCCCGCTCCGGGCCGGAGGCCGTCTACCCGGCAGCTCCGCGATGCCGAAGGGCCGCATCAGCCTCAGCGGGTCGGCGCACTCGAACGCCTCGTTGGCGAGCCGGTCCTGGCCGTCCGGCGTCACGCCCTCGGCCGGTCCGCCGGACGGAACCCGGACCGGGCAACGATCCGAGCGGACGCTCCCGCCGGGCGGAATCCGCACACGATTCGTACAGTGACAACTGCGGAGCGAGACCCCGCGTCCCCGCCATGGCGCAGCAGCGGTCCGGCTCGAACGGACCTGAGGCGGGACGCCGGCCGGCGCTGCCCATCAGAACCCGCCCGGCCGGAGCGAAGGACCGTGCCCACCCGCCGTTCCCCACCGGCTTCCGGTCACCCCTTCCCGCTGAGCAGTCCACACCGAGGAGCAGCAGGACGATGGCACGTACGGCAGCCACCAAGAGAACGGCGAGCGCCCGGCGGCGAGCGGGCGACACGGACGAGGCAAAGGTCGCCGATGCCTCGGTCAAGGCGGAGTTCCTCGGCGACGACACCCACATCGACCCCGGCTCTTCGAACAGCAAGGGGACCGTCTTCGAGAACGCCACGCTCGACTTGAGCCAGGGCACCGTGCAGCCTCCCGAACCGGTGGCGGGCGAGAAGGCGGTCCTCTCCTGGACGGTGACGAACCTCGGGCCCGACGACGTCACCTCCGCCGTCTGCGAGTACGACATGGGGGACGGTCTGAGCGAAGTCGACTTCACCATCGACGACAAGCGCGCCCCGGAGCACAAGCTGCCGCCCTTGAAGCGTGGCGAGAAAGCCGTGGTGGCCCTCACCGTGCAGATCGCGCCGAACGCCGGCATCCCCCTGGGTGTCCTGTTCGGTGTCCACACCGCCGACGCGACGCCAAACCGGCAGACCATCGTGGACCCCGTGTCGAAGGTGGACCTCTCCCTGACGGGTGACCCCGCCGACGACACGGTGCCGGCAGATCAACCCGTCAGTTTCCGTTGGAAGGTGGAGAGCCGAGGACCGTCCAGCGCAGAAATGGTGAGTGTCCGGGCCGTCCTGCCTCCCGGGGTGCGCTTCGACTCCGCCTACGAGGACGAAGCCCCACAAACCAAGGGCACCCTACAAGCCGATGGCAGCGTCCTCTGGCAGCTCGGCTACCTGGACCCACCCCAGTCGCGCACCGTGACGGTCAAGGCGAAGACCTCCCCGACCACGCGGGACACCCTGGTCGCCACCGCCGTGGCAACGTTCAGCAGGCCGGACGGCTCCGGCAGTCCGGCGACCACCCTGCAGGTACCCGTCACCCTGAAGGTCCAGGAACTCGCCACGCTCACCTGCACAGCGGCCGCCGTCCCCCCGCAGACGGTCGCCGGGCGGGACGAGGTCACCTACACCTGGACCTTCCACAACGAGGGCCCCTCCGTCGTCCGGGGCCTCGCCGTCACCGCGACGCTGCCGGACGGTCTGGCTTTCGTCTCCGCCACCGACCATGGCACGCTCCAGAAGGGCGGCATCGTCAGCTGGGCGCTGCCCCCGGTCGAGTCCGGCGACACGTCCGTCGCCGTCACCGCGAAGGTCGACCCCGGGGCCCTCGGCCCGCTGACCGCCTCGGCGAAGGCCTCCGCCACGACCCTGGATGCCAAGACAAAGAAGCCGATCAAAGTCCCGGCGACCGAGGCGACCGTCACCGCCACCGCAGAGGCCGTGCTGTCGCTGCGCGCCGAAGCCACCGACCCGGCCCAGGTGGTGGCGGGTGACCGTGACCACCCCGCTGCCTTCCGGTGGACACTCACCAACAAGGGAAGTTCCACGGCGACCGGCGTCACCGCACGGGTCACCCTGCCGCCCGGCGCCACCTTCGTGTCCGCCACCCCGACAGCCACTGTCAAGGGCACGGACATCAGCTGGGATCTGGGCACCCTCCCGCCGAACCGCCCGGCCGACCTCACCCTCCGTGTCTGGCCCGCCCCGGAGGTTCGCGGCTCGCTCACCCTCAAGGCCGGCGCTGAGGCGCAGACACTCGACCCCCGCACCGGGAAGCCGGCCAGAACGCCCGAGGCACCGGCCACGGTCCAGGTGGCGGTGCAGGACCGACTCGAGATCATCGAGACCCGGTTCAGCCCGGACACGGTCCAGGAAGGCGACCAGCTTGCCCTGGCCTGGAATGTGAGGAACACCGGTCCGTCCCTGGCCCGCAACGTGACCCGTACGGTCAAGCTGCCGAGCGCCCTGAGCCTCGCCGACGGCCAGCAAGCCACCTATCCTCAGGAGGAGTTGGCGCCCGGCAAGGCCGGCGGATGGTTCACGGTCGTCACGACGGTCGGCCACACGCAGGACCACCAGGTCACCGTCACGGGCCTGTTCACCCGCGATGGCTCCACCGAGGCGACCAGCAAGGACATCACCATCCCCGTCAAACAGGGGAAGGGCAGCTTCCGATTCCCCTTCGACTTCGGGCCCTTCGGCTTCCCGCCCCCGTTCGGCGGCGAAGGCAGCGGAAAGGACCACGACGAGTCGGACGACGATGACGACGACGAGAAGGACAAGACCACCACACTGAAGTTCACCAAGGCGAAAGCCGATCCGGAAACGGTCGACCCCGGCAAGTTCCTGACCTACTCCTGGACCCTCAAGAACACCGGTCGCAACGTCACCGCCAAGAACATCTACGTGTCGATCACCCTGCCCGCCGACGTCAAGCCGACGGAGGTTCACGGGCTGCCCGCTACCCCCACCCCCAAGATGATCATCGGCTACCTGGGTTCGCTCGCCCCGGGCAAGACCCAGGACTTCTCGGTGAAGACCCTCGTCGACGACGGTGCCACCGGCTCGCTGCCCGCCCGAGCGTACGCCTGTTCCGCACAGGCCCGCCCGGCCTGGAAGACCGCCGAGGCCACCGCCCGCGCCTCGTCCCAGCTGGACCTGACCGGGGCGGTAACCCCGAACCCCGCCGACGCCGGAAAGCGGATCACCTACCACTGGACGCTGGCCAACAAGGGGCCCTCCGACGCGTCCGGGCTCACCGTCCGGATCACCATGCCCGACCAGGTGTCCGACCCGAAGGGCCTGGTCACCGAAGGCGGATCGCAGACGGCACGTTGGGACGAGCCGAAGCGGCAGCTCGTCTTCGACTCCCTCGGCACGCTGTCGAACGGCCAGCAGCTGACCCTCGAGGCCACCGCCACCGTTCGCAAGGATGCCGCCGGCCCGCTGGAGGCGACCGCCCACGCCCAGGCCACCGACGCCGCCGACGCCAAGAACACCCTGACGGCCGAGGTCAAGGTCGCGTTGAGCCTCACCGGCGAGGCTGTCCCGCCTGCGGTGGTCGCCGGGCGCGACCTGACCTACGTGTGGACCCTCGCCCACGCCGGCGGGCCCGCCGCAGAGAAGATCGACCTCACCGCCGGCCTGCCGGCCTCCCTCACCTACCGCACTTCCTCCCACGGCGGAGCGACGTCGGACGGCAGAAGGGTCCAGTGGCCGCCGATCGATCTCAAGCCGGGCGAGCAGCGCACGGTCACGGTCACGGCCCTCGTCGACCCGGCCGCCAAGGACATCCCCGCCGTGACCGCCACCGCCAAGGCGGGCGACACCGCCGACGCCACGGGCCGGATCGGCTCGGTGCAGGTCACCCGGGCGAGCGCGCTCACGCTCAACGGCATCGGCACCCCCAGCCCGGTGACGGTGGGCGAACATGCCTCGCTCGTCTGGACGGTGGTCAACCGCGGCCCGTCGGTGGCCTCCGGCGCCGTCGCCGACCTCACGCTGCCACCCGAACTGAGCAATCCCAAGATCACCGTCTCGAACGGCAGGAAGGCGCCCGTCCAGGCCAGTCCGACATCCCTGCCCGACCTCAAGCCCGGCCTGTCCGTCACCGTGACCGCCACCGGCACCACCACCGCCGACGACCTGACCCAGGCGCCGGGCACGGTGAGCGGACGGGCCGTGGTAAAGGAGGAGGGGCAGACTCCGGCCGACGCGGCCGCGCGGATCGAGATCGACTCCGACGCCGTCCTGACCCTCACCCCGGACCCGGACACCGCCGACCTCCGCACCTTCGATGCCGGTGCCACCGTCCCGTTCACCTGGACGGTCGCCAGAACCGGCACCTGCGCCACCGGCCCCGCTTCCCTCCAGGTCGCCCTGCCCCCGGAGCTCACCGTCACCGAGGCCCTGATCGACGGCCAGGCCCCGTCCTCGCTGTCGCAGAGCGACGGACACCTCACCCTCGGCCTCGACGGCCTCGCCACCGGGAAGCAGACCGTGCGGGTCACCTGCCGGGTGTCGCCCCGAGCTCCCGCCACCACGGCGAAAGGCCCCGATCCACTCGCCGTCACCACACTGCTCTTCGCGGACGGCGCGAGCCCGGTCATCCACACCGCACGGCTGAACGTCACCGTCCGCAGCACCGTACGGATCAGCGCCTTCCAACTCCCCTACCCGGTCACCGCCGGCGGCGAGAGCGTCCTGGTCTGGTCCCTCGGCAACGACGGGCCCTCCAGCGCCCGGGACACCTCGTTCGTCCTGACGCTCCCCAAGGACTTCGCCTTCCTGGACGCCACCGTCGACACCGCCCCGCGCAGCGGCACCGTCGATCCGGCGCACCCCGGCCGGTGGACCGTTCCCGTGGGAGAGCTCGCACCGGGCGAGGCCGCGCAGATCGCCGTACGGGTCGCCGTCTCCCCCGACCCGGCCGGCCCGAAGGCCGCCGTCACCCGGTCCGCCACCGTCGGCACCACGACCGGTCTGGCCTCCGGCAGCGACCCCGTGCCCATCGGCAGCACCGCGCAGGTCGCGATCACCACGACGGTCTCTCCCCCCGCACCCCTGGTCGGCGACAACGTCACCTACGTCTGGAACCTCACCAACACGGGCCAGAGCACCGTACGCGGGGCCACCTTCGAGGTCACCGTGACGGGCGAAGGGTTCGTCCCCGACCACGGATCCACCGTCGCCAAGGTCACCCCGTCCGAGGACGGGAAATCCCTCACCGTCGTCTTCGTCGTCCCCGCGCTCGCGCCGGTGGCCGAGCAGACGTTCACCCTGGTCGGGAAGGCCACCACGGCCGTCATTCTGGTGGCCATGCCCGTGGTCAAGGACGGGACGGGCAAAGCCCTCCAGCCTCCGGGCCCTGAGAAGCGCACGCAGGTCGGCCGCATCACCACGCCCCCGCGTACGACACGGACCTCCCGCACCGCGCCTCGCCCGACGGACGCGAAGCCCCGCCGGGCCGCAGCCAAGCGCACGACGCCCGCCAAACGCACGGCGGCGCCCGCCGGGCGACGCAAGCGCCTCCCCGCTTCCTGAACCGCCCTCCGGCCGCACCCGGTCGCGCGCAGCCCCCTCGCCTCCGACCCGCGCGGGCCCGTCGGGCCCCGAAAGAAGTCACCCCATGCCCGAGCCCTCCGCACACCGATACCCGTCCGTCCTCGCCATGGGCCTCGCGGCCGTGTCCCTGGCCGCCTGCTCCGGCACTCCGACCGCCGACCCACAGGCAGCACCGCAAGCCCCACAGCTTCCCGCGCTCCTGGAATTCGGGGAGCCGCAGTGGAAAGGCGCGGGCGCCTATGCCGCCTACATCGCGTCGATCCGCGACGCCGTGGCGCCCGCTGCTGACGTGGAGACCTCCGTCGGCATGCGAAGGCTGCACGTCAGCCCGTCTATTCAGCAGAAGGTGGTGGACGCCAAACCCAAGAATCCCAAGTCATACACGACGGAGGACTTCGTCGGGATCCGGATCACCAGCCGCGACCAGTCGCAGCACATCACCTTCCTGATGCGCAAGGACGACCTCTACGTCATCGGCCTGTACAACGAGGACAAGAACAGCTACATCCGATTCGAAAAACCCCAGCAGAATTGGCGCGACTATCCCTTCCCTGCCGATCGGACCGGCAGCTGGACGAAGGGCATGCAATACCCCAAGCTCTGCGAAAAGATCAGCTCTGGAAGGCTGGAGATAACGGACAACAGCCTGAACAGCGCGGTCAAGGAATTCGCCGAAAAGGGCAACGGAGCTGACGGAGCATCCCTGTGCCAACCGGCCGTTCTCTTCGCCGAAGCCGCACGGTTCGCCCCGATCACCGAAGCGGTCCAGGCCGGATGGCCACAGGCCGGCAAGGCCACCACCCTGAACACAGACCTGCTGAACTACATGACGAATTGGTCCGATATGTCGAAGTATGCCTTCTGGAAACCGGCGCAGAAGAGCTCCCGGGGAGAGAAGGACAGATTCGGCGCCAATGAATTCAACGTCGGCCCGCAGGAACCCCCGCAGTACGTCCACCGCACGGCGGTGAAGCCGATCGTGTTCGAGGTCGTCAGCGTCTACAACGGCAACGGCAGCAGAGCGGGGCGATGCGGCGGGGTGTTCGTCGCGGACAAGAAGGGAGACGGCCCTTGCGCGCCCGCACCCGGCGACTCCTGATGGTCCACCTCACAAGCCGTACCTGCCCCAGCGCCGTACCCGAGCAGCGTTCAGATTCAGATTCATGTTCACACCCCGATAGCCACGGGTAGGCAGCGGATCACCGAACGTAGGCAGCGGAAGGGAACCGGAATGAGCGGTCAGCCGGGAGTGACGACGGACGCCGGCGATGTCCAGGCTGCGGCACCGTACGACGAGGCCGATGTCATCTTCCACGGCGGTGAGATCGTGACGGCGGCCGCCGACTCCCAGGAGTCCGATCCCCGTCCCGAGGCGGTGGCCGTCAAGGACGGAGTCATCGTCCACGTCGGCGACTACCAGGAGGCCGTCGACCGCTGGCAGGGGCCGCGGACGAAGGTGCGGGACCTCGCCGGGCGCGCGCTGCTGCCCGGGTTCATCGACGCCCACGGCCACCTGGGCGGCATCGGGCTGCAGGCCACCCTCGCCAACCTGCTGGCCGCCCCCGACGGCGACGTCACGGACATCGACTCGCTCCTGGACAAGCTGCGCGCGTGGGCGAAGACGCCGGTGGGCGCCTTCTCCAAGTGGATCATCGGGTTCGGCTACGACGACGCCATGCTCGCCGAAGGCCGTCACCCCACCCGCGAGGATCTCGACAAGGTGTCCACCACCCGGCCGGTGCTGGCCATCCACCAGTCCTTCCACCTCGGGGCCGTGAACAGCCGGGGCCTGCGGGAGTTGGGCTACACCAGGGCCACCGCCGACCCGGACGGCGGCGTCATCCGACGCCAACCCGGCCCCGTGGCACGGCCGTTCGGCGAACCCAACGGCGTCCTGGAGGAGACGGCCTTCAGTCCGGCCTCCGAAAAGGCCACCGAGGGGCTGCCGTTGACCGCGATGGCCGCCCTCTTCAGCAAGGGCGTGGCGTCGGCCGCGAGCTTCGGCTTCACGACCGTCCAGGAGGGCGGCGCCACACTGAAGAACCTGAAGGCCCTGCGGGACGCCGCGGCCCTCAAACCCTTCAAGATCGACGTCGTCGCCTACGCACGGGCCGACGAGGCCACGGCCTCACCGGAGCCGGACCCGGTCGGCGTGAGCCAGGAGTACCACCGCGGCGTGCGCGCTGCCGGCGTCAAGATGTACCTGGACGGATCCCCGCAAGGCCGCACGGCCTGGCTCACCAAGCCCTACGAGGAGCGGCCGGAAGGCACTCCCGAGGGCTACTGCGGCTACCCCACCATCGAGGACCCCAAGGTCGTCCTGGACCAGGTGAGCACCGCGTACGCCAGGGGCTGGCAGGTGCTGGCGCACGTCAACGGGGACGCCGCGATCGACCAGTTCATCGAGGCGGTCCGGACCGCCTCCGCCGAGGTCGAGCCCGCCGACGCCGACCGGCGGACGGTGGCGATCCACGCCCAGACCGCCCGCGAGGAGCAGATCGAGGACTTCGCCCGCCTGGGCGTCATCCCGTCCTTCTTCTCCATGCACACGTACTACTGGGGCGACTGGTACCGCAAGACCGTCCTCGGGCCGGAGCGGGCCGCCACCATCTCCCCCGCCCGCTGGGCCGTGGACCGGGGGATGGTCTACACCTCGCACCACGACGCCCCGGTGGCCCTGCCCAACTCGATCGCCATCCTCTCCAGCCAGGTCACCCGCCGCACCCGCACCGACCAGGTCGTCCTCGGGCCCGAGCAGTGCGTGTCGGCGTTGGACGCGGTCAAGTCCATCACCATCCACGCCGCCCACCAGTACTTCGAGCAGGACCGCAAGGGCAGCATCGAGGTCGGCAAGCTCGCCGACCTGGTGATCCTCTCCGCGAACCCGCTGACGGTCCCGCCGGAGGAGATCAAGGACATCGCCGTCGCCGAGACCATCAAGAAGGGCACCACCATCCACCCCGCCACCGCGGCCGACACCGACGGCGACGCCTCCGAGGCCGGACTCGAGGCCCCGACGGACTACCAGTGGCACGGCTGCTGCTGACATCGCGTCCCGGGTTGCGGCTACCCAGGGCCTCCGGGCTCGGGTGGCCGCACCGTGCGTGCCGTGCGCGGCGGGCGGGGGCTGGGGGCGCCCCCACCCGTCACGGCCGGTCAGCGGGCGAGGACGTGGCCGTCGTCGGGTCGGTGGTCGCGGGAGCGGCGCAGGTCGGCGCTGGCATAGGTGCGCTGCAGCCAGCGGTCCGCCCCGTCGTAGCGGGGCCGGAAGGCGGTGCGGCCGTGGACGGTGACGCGGTTGTCGATGACGACCAGGTCGCCGGGGGTCAGACGCAGGGTGCGGGCGGTCGCCTCGCAGGCCCGGCCGAACGCGGCCAGCGCGGCGGCGGCCCGAGGGGTGAGCGGGGTGGTGACGAGTTGGGCCATGCGGATGTCGGGGTCCTCGGCCGCGCCCGACAGCACCGGTCGGGGTTCGGCTCCGGCCCCGCTCGCGGCGTCGGGGCCGAAGGAGGGCGGCGGCGTGGTGCGGAACTCCGGTGCGGACAGGGCCTCCCGCTCGGCCGGGGTGAGGAGGGGCAGTGCCTGGCGGATGCCGGCGACGCGCATCCCGGCGGTCCGGTCGTGGTCGGCGCGCAGGCACAGGAAGACCACGTAGTCCGGCGGGTGGGGGTGGAAGCCGTTCTCGGTGTGGAAGGACAGCGGCACCGATCCGGCGTTGCCGTGGAAGGCCTCCTGCCCGGGCACGGGCACGACGTCCTGCACCAGGGCCCCAGACTTCTCGGCCAGGTAGGCGAGCGGCTCGCCGAGCCCGCAGGCCACCATGGTGAGCAGCGCGGCCGGGACGGTCGCCTGCCGCTGGACCGAGCCGGGTACGGCCGGTGTCGGGGGCAGGGCCGCCCGGTCGACGGGCAGGCCGCCGATCACCAGGGTGCCGCGCGGGCCGGAGTGCCGTCGGAACCGGCGCACCGCCCGGCGCAGCGGCAGCGGGAGTTCGTCCCAGGCGTCCCGGGCCCGTGCCACCCACGCGGGGCTGTCGACCTGGTCGCCCCCGTCGGCGGACAGGGTCCGGGCCAGGCGCTCGCACGTGTCGGCGTCGGCCGGGCCCAGGTTCCAGTCCGCGGCGACGGCGGTGTTGTCGGTGGTGCCGGGCATCGGGTCTCCTGCCGGGGGTGTGGACGGGCGGACGCGCGGACTCACGAGTGGCGCAGGCCGGCCACGGCGTCGGCGACGTAGTGGTCCCCGAATCGGATCAGGGGGGCGTACTGGGCCGCGCGGCGGTGGCGCATCTGTCGTAGTTCGGCGACGGCGTTGTCGGGGCCCTCGGGCCGCTGGGCGATGGAACGGCGCAGCCGGACCATCGAGTACGCGAGCGTGACGTGCCGTTCGGCGTCCACGATGTCGGCTTCCAGGAGGGCGTCCCGCGCCTCGGCCAACTCGGGGTCGCGGTCCGCCAGTTGCTCGTAGGATTCGGGGACCAGCGTCAGCAGGTCCTTCATCGCCGCCCGGAAGAGCTTGTACCCGCGGTGCTGGCGCCCGCTGAGCGGGATGTCCGTCGACGGCGGCGCCATGGTCCGGCGGATCGCCGCCATGTAGTAGTCGGCCGGGATCGTACTGGCGTGGTTCATGGCCGCGGGGAAGCCGCGCACGTACTCCGTCGCGTCCGCCAGCCGCCCCAGCGCGGCGTCGCCGTCATCGTCGCGCAGGTGGCGGGTGGCGTCGGCCACGGCGACCGCGGCGCAGACGTTGAACAGCACGTGGACCTGGTGCCCGATGAGCCAGCGAGCGCTCCACGCGCGCTCCAACGACGGCCCCGCACCGGGCTCCGGGACGGCCGGCACCGGAACGGGCCCGGATTCGGTGCCCGGCGCGACTCCCGTGAGGTCGAGCACCGACCGCCGCATCCCGGCCAGCTCCAGCGCCAGGTCGGCACCCGACAGCGGAGCCTCGCAGAGGTCCTCCAGGCCGCGGTGGATCACCAACAGGCCGTGCAGGGCGGCCTGCTGGTCCGACAGCTCCACCTCGCGGACCCGGAAGTACGACTGACTGGTCGACTCCGCCGGCACGTCCTCACCCGCCAGGGCCGGAGCCAGCGCCTCCAACGCGGCCACCACCTCGCCCGCTGCCGCGGCGGCCTGCCGCAGCGCGGCGGTCCGCTCGACCGGTCCGGCATGGGTCGCCACCCCGGCCAGCACGCGCGCGGCCCGCCCCGCCTCAGCGGCGACCCGCGGCCCCAGCCCCGGGTCGGGCCGCCCGCCCCGGGGCTCACGGAAGACAGCGACAGGAGGATGACCGGCGACCGGCGACAAGCCCATGGTTGGGATAGCTTGCCAGGAACACGCCACACGAAACCCTGATCCGCACCTCGACTCGCCTTCCGCGCACCGACGTTGGAAGACCGGCCGGCGAGAATCGACGGGTCTGACCCGCACCCCGAACCCATCTGTCCGACGCGACGCGGTGCTCCTGCACCCACCCCCGCAGAGGTCGCCGACGCCGACGCCGGGCCGAACCTCCGCGGCGACGGCGCCACGGTCGTCCGCTCCCGCCGCCTGGTCGCACTGTCCGCCCCCAGCGGCCCGGTGACCTGCGGTTTCCTCACCGGAACGGGGCAAGCGCCGGCGGGCCACCCCGCATGCGGGGCGGTGGCACCTCTGTTTGACTGAGGGCGGATGATCCCCGCCCCGAGAGGGAGCACGCCCATGCCCGTGGCCACCGGAAGAGGCCCGGCCACCCTCGCCGCCGTGGCCGCCGCACTCCTGACCGCGCTCCTGCCGGTCCCGGCGTCCCCAGCGGCCGCCGCCGCACCGGCCGACGGGGCCGGCCGGCCGGAGCACGCACGGACCCGGGCCGCGATGGAGCGGGCGGTACGGGACGGTGCGCCGGGGGTCCTCGTCACCGTGGCCGAGGGCGAAGGCCGATGGGTGGGAACGGCAGGGGTGGCGGACCGCAGGACGGGACGCCCGCCCCGTCCGGCGGACCACTTCCGGGTGGGCAGCATCACCAAGACGTTCACGGCCGTGCTCGTGCTCCAGCTGGAGGCGGAGGGGCGGCTCGGCATCGACGACACCGTGGAGAAGTGGCTGCCGGGCCTGGTCCGGGGCCACGGCCACGACGGCCGCCGCATCACCGTCCGGCAGCTGCTGAACCACACCAGCGGTGTGTACAACTACCTCAACGACCCCGCCCTGCACCAGATCGGGCCGATCTGGCTCGAGCACCTGCACGACACCTGGACTCCCGAGGAACTCCTGGCCGTCGCGATGTCGAAGCCACCCACGGCCCAGCCCGGCGAGAGGTTCGTGTACTCCAACACCAACTACCTCCTGGCCGCGATGATCGTGGAGCGGATCACCGGCAGCTCATACGAGCACGAGCTGCGCCGTCGCATCATCGACCCGCTCCACCTGCGGGGCACCGACTCGCCCGGAACCCGCGAGTCGCTGCCCCGGCCGTCCGGCCGGGACTACTCCACCGCCCAGGTCCAGTTGCCCCCACCGGGCGTCGACGTCACGGAGTTCAACCCCTCGGCGATCCGCGCCAGTGGCGAGATCATCAGCACGGCCGACGACCTCGACCACGTCTACCGCGCCCTGCTCACCGGCCGGCTGCTGCCCCAGGCGCAGCTGCGGGAGATGACCACCACCGTGCCCGCCGGCATCGACGACCAGGGCCTCGGCATCGCCCGCATGACCACCTCCTGCGGGGTCGAGCTCTGGGGGTACCGCGGCGGCGGATACGGCTTCGAGGCCCTCACGGTCTCCACCCGCGACACCCGCCACCGGATGACCGTCTACTTCAACACCGACAGCCTCGCGCTCCAGGGCGCTGCGGCCCGGGACCTCGCCGACGCGGAGTTCTGCCAACACTCATGACCCGGGGCCAGACGCGTACGCCTGGCGGTCACCCCCGCAGGCCGTGGTGCGCCGCCCCCAGGACGG
>NZ_JBSFJC010000151.1:0-17810 GCF_053597855.1 Kitasatospora sp. NPDC001225 | reverse complement strand
GGCGGCTCCCGTCCAGCCCCCGGCGGCACCGGCGCAGCCCGCGCCGGCCGCGCCGGGTGCCGTGCCGGCCGGGTACCACGAGTACAAGGACCCGAGCGGCTTCTCCGTCGTGCTGCCGGACGGTCTGCAGCCGACCGGGTCGGACGCCAACCGGCGGATCTTCAAGAACGCGGCCGACGGCAGCCAGCTGCGGATCGAGTGGACCACGTCGCCCGGGGCGAGCGCGGTCGCGGACTGGCAGGAGTCGGAGCCGAACGTCCGCGGTCAGGTCAGCAACTACCAGCGGCTCAACCTGGCGGCGATCACCTACCGGCAGTGGACCAACGCGGCGGACTGGGAGTGGACCAACGGCACGCCCAGGATGCACTCGCTCAACCGCGGCTTCGTGACCGGGACCCCGCCCAAGTACGGGTACTCGATCTACTGGATAGTCCCGGACGCGGAGTGGGCAGCCCAGGCCCCGCTCCGGGACGTCGTCTTCAACAGCTTCCAGCCCGCGCCGTAGGGCGGCAGGTCCTAACCGATCAGGCGCTGCTTGGCGCGGGTGAACTCGTCCTCGGTGAGCGCACCGGAGGCGCGCAGGGCGGCCAGCCGTTCCAGCTGGCCGATGAGCTGCTCGCCGGCGGACGCCTCGACCGGGGCGGCGGCGGGCCCGGCCTTCGGGGCGTTCCGGGCGGCCCGGGCGGAGGCCCGGAGCTGCTCGGCGAAGAACTCGGCCTTGGCCACGTCCTCGAAGCGGTGCGAGCCGCTGAGCGCCACCACCAGGAGCACTTCGCCGTTGAGCTTGGTGCGGGTCACGGTGACGTCGGTGACGGCGGCGAGCGGAACCGGGACCGGCGGCTTCCCGTCCTTCAGGAAGAGCAGCCGATGGGTGGTCAGCACGAGCACTCCCTTGCGGAAGTGGTCGGGGTGGCGCCCGGCGGTGGAGGCGACCGGCTTCTCGCCGTCGATGACGGTCGCCTCGACGGCGCGGACGGCCTCGGCCTGGTTGGCTTTGCTGCTGTTCCCGGATGCCTCGAAGGCGGTGTCGATCAGATCGGTCCAGTCCATGGGATCGAGCCTAGGGCCTGTCGTCGGACTCCCGTCGTTCGCCCGGAGGCGAGGGAGTTCGACGGCAGGCCCTGGGAGCCGCTCAGTAGGCTGCTCGGTGAGTGAGAGGAACTGGCATGCGAGGCGGCCCCGGTCAGTTGCTGGCGGGGCGGTACCGGCTGACGGACCGCCCCGAACCCTTGCGCGCCCAGGCGGTGGACGAGCGGACCGGTGAA
The DNA here is from genome assembly GCF_053597855.1 of Kitasatospora sp. NPDC001225. Taxonomy (NCBI): domain Bacteria; kingdom Bacillati; phylum Actinomycetota; class Actinomycetes; order Kitasatosporales; family Streptomycetaceae; genus Kitasatospora; species Kitasatospora sp. NPDC001225. Next base: position 16,545 of record NZ_JBSFJC010000151.1, on the reverse strand, counting down.
TCGGTGCTGCTGGGCGCCCTGGAGCTGCCGGGGGTGCTGACGGCGGGCCAGGATCCGGAGGCGGCGGCCGCGGCGCAAGCGGACCGGATGGTGCGCCGGGTGGCGGCGGTCGGTTCGACCGCGCCGGTCGCGCACCCGCGGCTGCTGCGCGGGGTCGGCGCGTTCGTCGAGGGCGAGCTGCTGTGGACGGTGGAGGAGCGGCCGGTCGGGCGGACGGTGGCCGAGCTGCTCGCCGAAGGGCCGCTGCCGCCGTACCGGGCGGCCGAGTTGGCGGCGGACCTGGCCGGGGCGCTGCGGGCGCTGCACGCGGCCGGGCTGACCCACGGTGCGCTGACCGCGGAGGCGGTGCTGGTCTGCGAGGACGGCGCGGCGATGCTCGGCGGGCTGCTCGCCGGGGTGGCCGAGGAGGCGCTGGCCGAGGAGCTCGGCGGGCCGGGCGGGCGGCGCCGGTACGAGGTGCGGGCGACCCTGGTCGGCCCGGTGGCGGAGCGTTGGCCGCTGGACGGCGGCCCGGCGGGTGACTGCTGGGCGCTCGGGGTGCTGGTGCACCGGCTGGTCACCGGCCGTTCGCCGTACCCGGAGCGGGACGTGCCGGAGCTGGTGACGGCCGTACGGGACGGGCGGCGGGAGCCCTCGGTGGTGTGCGGGCCGCTCGCGCCGCTGGTGGAGCGGCTGTTGCAGCCCGATCCGGTGCTGCGGCCGACGGCGGAGGCGGTGCGCGAGGAGCTGGCGGGGCTGCTGGCGGGGGCGCCGGAGCCGGTCGACGGGGAGGCGGAGGAGCGGAGCCGGGCCGCAGGGGGGCCGGTGCCGGTGTCGGAGACGCCGGCGGTGCCGCGCGGGCGCGGTGGGAGGGCCGTCGGCTCCAGGGCCGGGAGGAGTGCCCGAAAGGGCCGGAACGGTGGGGACTTGGGGGCAGGGAGCGGGGCGAAGCCGCCCCGGATACCCCCCTCCCTGTGGGGCCCGCTGCTGGTGGGCGGAGTGTTCGTGCTGCTGGTGCTGGGAATCGTCGCGGTGGTGCTGTTCGCAGGTTGACGGCCCGCCCGGATTCCGTTCCACCGGTCCGGGGGGTGGGCGTGATTACCGGGGGCGGCAAGGTGCGCCTAATGTGTGCGTGGGATTTGTTCGAACAGTGGTCTGCACCAGGCCCTCCGTCGCGGTGACGGCAGGCGGAATGTGTGGGGGAGCGGGCGCAGATGGGCGTGCAGGACCGGCCGGAGGCGGCCGAGGCGGAGCGTTTGCTGGCCGGGCGGTACGAGCTCGGCGAGCGGCTCGGCCGGGGCGGCATGGGCACCGTCTGGCGGGCCTGGGACCGGATGCTCGACCGGGAGGTCGCGGTCAAGGAGCTGACCGTCAACCACCTGCCCGAGGAGGACCTGCAGATCCTGCACACCCGGATGAAGCGCGAGGCCAGCGCGGCCGCGCGGATCAAGCACCCCGGTGTGATCACCGTGCACGACGTGCTGGAGCAGGACGGCCGGCCGTGGATCGTGATGGAGCTGGTCGACGGCCGCTCGCTGGCCGACGTGATCAGCCAGGACGGCACCCTGCAGCCGCGCGCCGCCGCCGAGGTCGGCAGCCAGGTGCTGGCCGCGCTGCACCGCGGCCACCAGCTGGGCGTGCTGCACCGGGACGTGAAGCCGGCCAACGTGCTGCTGGAGCGCGGCACCGGGCGGGTGGTGCTGCTGGACTTCGGCATCGCGAAGTACGAGGGCTCGACCGAGCTGACCCGGCCGGGCGACCTGGTCGGCTCGCCGGACTACCTGGCGCCGGAGCGCGCCCAGGGCGAGCGGCCCGGTCCCGCCTCCGACCTGTGGGGCCTCGGGGCGACGCTGTACGCGGCGGTCGAGGGCCAGTCGCCGTTCCGGCGGGACTCGCCGATCACCACGCTCGCCGCGGTGGTCGACGAGCCGCTGCCGGAGTCGCGGCGGGCCGGGCCGCTGGGGCCGGTGCTGGCCGCGCTGATGGCGAAGGACCCGGCCGAGCGGCCCACCGCGGACGAGGCGGCCGCGATGCTGGCCGAGGTGCGGGCCGGGCACACGATGGGCCTGAAGTCGGTTCCGTCGGTGCGTACGCCCACTCGGTCGGTGCCGGTGGTGGACCGCACCGAGGGCCCGGTGGCCGTGGCGGAGCCGGCCGAGGGCTCCGAGGAGCCGACCGAGCCGAAGGCCTCCGGGGCCGCCGTCCCCGCCGCGCCGGCCGTCCCTGCCGTCAGCGCCGTGCCCGCCGCGCCCGCTGTTCTCGCCGAACCGGACACCGCCGGGGGCGCGCAGGACGCTGCCCGGGCGCACACCGGTCCCGTCGCGCCGGTGTCGCACTCCATTGCGCCGGAGCGGGGACCGGCCAAGCGCCGCAACCTGCTGAAGATCGTCGGCATAGCGGTGGCCGTCGGCCTGCTGGCCGCCGCGGGCACCTTCCTGGTCACCCGGCACGTGGTCGGCGGCGACACCCCCGACGACCCGACGCCGACCGCCGCCGAGTCCACCGGACCGGAGCCCACCAGCGACGCCACCCCCGCGGTGGCGCCGCCCAGCGGCTACCACTGGGTCGACGACCCGGCCGGCTTCCGCTTCCCGCTGCCGAACGGCACCCCGTCCTGGCAGCGGATCAGCGCCGGGGACAACCAGATCTACTACAGCCCCGACGGCAAGGTGCACTACCTCCAGTTCGCCGTCACGGTCGGCCAGTCGGTCAAGCCGCTGGAGCACATGCGGCAGATGGAGGCCACCGTCGCCAAGTCGCTCAAGGACTACAAGCAGCACCGGATGGCCGGCACGGCGGTGAAGGGCCAGGAGGCGGCGGTCTGGGAGTTCAGCTACCTGGCCAAGGAGGGCGGCCGCCGGCGCGCGATCGAGACCGAGTTCATCAGCCAGGACGGCACCAGCTACGCGATCTACTCGTCCAGCCCGGACCGGGGCAACGAGTGGAACGAGGCCGAGCAGCGCTTCTACGCGGTGCTCAACAACTTCGCCCCGAGCCGCTGACCGGGTCGGGCGGGGGCGCCCGCTTTCGCCCGACTGCGGCAGATTCTTGTTACCGACGGGTACCGGACCGGCCGCCGAGCGCCTAGGCTGCGCCGTATGTCGGACCTCACAGCAGACGCAGTGGCCACCGAACCCTCCGGCGCCGGCAACCCGGCGGCCCCCGGCGGCGGCCGGACCGTCGCCGCGGCCGTCCCGCCGTCCCTGGTCGCCAGGCTGGCCACCGGCGTCACCGCCACCGGTGAACCCGACCTGGTGGAGACCGTCGCCCCGCTGACCGGCGAACGGCTGGCCAGCCTGCCGCAGTCCACCCCGGCCGACGTCGAGGTCGCCTTCCAGCTGGCCCGCCGCGCCCAGGGGGCCTGGGCCGCGCTGCCGGTGCGCCGCCGCGCCGCCGTCCTGCTGCGCTTCCACGACCTGCTGCTCAAGCGGCAGGACGAGGTGCTGGACCTCGTCCAGGCGGAGACCGGCAAGGCCCGGCTGCACGCCTTCGAGGAGGTGCTGGCCGTCGCCATGGCCGCCCGGCACTACGGGCGGGCCGCGCACGGGTACCTCAAGGACAAGCGGCACGGCGGCGCGCTGCCGGTGCTCACCCACGCCGTCGAGGCCCGCCGCCCCAAGGGCGTGGTCGGCCACATCTCGCCGTGGAACTACCCGCTGGAGCTGTCCGTCGGCGACGCCCTGCCGGCCTTCGTGGCCGGCAACGCGGTGGTCAACAAGCCCGACACCCAGACCGCGCTGACCGCGCTGTGGGCCCGCGAGCTGCTGATCGAGGCCGGACTGCCCGCCGACCTGTGGCAGATCGTGATCGGCGACGGCCCGGTGATCGGCCCCGCCGTGGTGGAGCACGCCGACTACGTCTCGTTCACCGGCTCCACCCGCACCGGCCGCGACGTCGCCCAGCGCGCCGCCGCCCGGCTGGTCGGCGCCTCGCTCGAACTCGGCGGCAAGAACGCCATGCTGGTGCTCGCCGACGCCGACCTCGACGCGGCCGCCGCGGGCGCCGTACGGGCCTGCTTCTCCTCCGCCGGACAGCTCTGCATCTCGATCGAGCGGCTGCTGGTGCACCGCTCGGTGGCCGACGAGTTCCTGGAGCGCTTCGCCGCCCGCACCCGGGCGCTGCGCCTCGGCGGCGGCCTCGCGTACGGCGCGGACATGGGCTCGCTGGTCTCCGCCCGCCAGCTGGAGACCACCGGCCGGCACGTGGAGGAGGCGGTCAAGGCGGGTGCCACCGTGGTGGCCGGCGGGCGCGCCCGGCCGGACCTCGGCCCGCTCTTCTACGAGCCGACCATCCTCGACGGCGTCACCCCGGAGATGGCGGTCTGCGCCGAGGAGACCTTCGGCCCGGTCGTCTCCCTCTACCGCTTCGACACCGAGGAGGAGGCGGTGGCCGCCGCCAACTCCACGCCGTACGGCCTGAACTCCAGCGTCTGGACCAGGGACCTGCGGCGCGGCCGGGCGGTCGCTGCCCGGCTGCGCACCGGCACGGTCAACGTCAACGAGGCGTACGCCGCCGCGTACGGCTCGGTCGGCTCGCCGATGGGCGGCATGGGCGACTCCGGGCTGGGCCGCCGGCACGGCGCGGAGGGCATCCTGCGCTTCACCGAGGCGCAGACCGTCGCGACCCAGCGGCTGATGCCGATCGCGCCCTCGTTCGGCCTGGACGACAAGCAGTTCGCCGCCCTGATGACCGGCGGGCTGCGGGTGCTCAAGGCGCTGCGCTTCAAGTAGGCCCCCGCAGACAGGCCCCAGGGCCCCGCACCTGCGGCGGGGCCCGGTTCGCGGTACCCACAGGCAGGTTCACCCGGTGAAGGAGCGGTGGCAGATGGTGCAGTCCGGCGGTGCGGCGGAGTTCGACTACGACGTGGTGGTGGTCGGGTCCGGCTTCGGCGGTTCGGTCGCGGCCCTGCGGCTGACCGAGAAGGGCTACCGGGTCGCCGTCCTGGAGGCCGGCCGGCGCTTCGACCGGGACGAACTGCCCAGGAACTCCTGGGACCTGCCGAACTACCTGTGGGCGCCGGCGCTCGGGCTGTACGGCATCCAGCGGATCCACCTGCTGGCCAACGTGCTGATCCTGGCCGGCGCCGGGGTCGGCGGCGGCTCGCTGAACTACGCCAACACCCTGTACGTGCCGCCGAAGGCCTTCTTCGAGGACCGCCAGTGGCGCCACATCACCGACTGGCAGCAGGAGTTGGCGCCGTTCTACGACCAGGCGCAGCGGATGCTCGGGGTCCGGCTCAACCCGACCCTCACCCCCTCCGACGTCCACCTCAAGGCGGCCGCCGAGCGGATGGGCGTCGGCGACACCTTCCACATGGCGCCGGTCGGGGTCTTCTTCGGCGACGGCGAGGACACCGACGGCACCGCCAAGGCGGCCCCCGGGGGCGAGGTCGCCGACCCGTACTTCGGCGGTGCCGGCCCGGCCCGCAAGGCCTGCGTGGAGTGCGGCGAGTGCATGACCGGCTGCCGGCACGGCGCCAAGAACATGCTCACCGAGAACTACCTGTACCTGGCCGAGCGGGGCGGGGCGGAGATCCACCCGCTCACCACGGTGGCCCGGATCCGGGAGATCGAAGGGGCCGACGGGAGCGGCGGCTACGCGGTGGACGTGCGCCGCACCGACGCGCGGTCGAGGACCGACCGGGTGAAGGCGGGCGCGCGGACCGTCACCGCGGCCCGGGTGGTCGTCGCGGCCGGCACCTACGGCACCCAGTCGCTGCTGCACCGGATGCGGGACGGCGGCCACCTGCCCCGGATCTCGGCGCGGCTGGGCGAGCTGACCCGCACCAACTCCGAGGCCCTGGTGGGCGCGCAGACCACCGACCGGCGCTACGGCAGCAAGGCGGACTTCACCAAGGGCGTGGCGATCACCTCCTCGATCCACCCGGACGCCAACACCCACATCGAGCCGGTCCGCTACGGCAAGGGCTCCAACGCGATGGGCGCGCTGTCCATCGCCCAGGTCAGGGGCGGTGGGGCGGTCCCGCGCTGGCTGCGCTACCTGGGCAACACGGCGCTCCACCCGGTGACCTTCGCCCGCTCGATGAACCAGCGCCGCTGGTCCGAGAAGACGATCATCGGCCTGGTGATGCAGTCGCTGGACAACTCGATCACCGTCTCGCTGAAGAAGGGCCCGCTCGGCAAGGCCCGGCTCACCTCCGGCCAGGGCCACGGCGAACCCAACCCGACCTGGATCCCGGCGGCGGAGCGGGGCGCCCAGGCGCTGGCCGACGAGATCAACGGCTTCCCGGGCAGCACCGTCGGCGAGATCTTCGACATCCCGATGACGGCGCACTTCCTCGGCGGCTGCCCGATCGGCGACGCCCCCGAGACCGGCGTGGTGGACCCGTACCACCGGCTGTACGGCTACCCCGGGATCAGCGTGGTGGACGGTTCGGCCGTCTCCGCCAACCTGGGCGTCAACCCCTCGCTCACCATCACCGCCCAGGCCGAGCGCGCCATGTCGATGTGGCCGAACAAGGGCGAGGCGGACCAGCGCCCGGCCCAGGGCGCGGAGTACCTGCGGGTGGCGGCGGTGGCGCCGGCCCGGCCGGCCGTGCCCGAGGGCGCGTTCGGCGCGCTGCGGCTGCCGCTGCTGCCCGTCCCGGAGGTCCCGAAGAAGCGCGGCTGAGACCGGCCCGACGGGCCAATCCGCCTGCCCCGGTTCCCGGTTGACATCCGTTCGGGTCCGATGGGATAAACGGGCTCCCTGGAGCGGCCAGGGACTCGTCGAGCGGGGGGAACGCGGGCCATGGCCAACTGCACATCGTGCGGGGCGACTTCGGAGGAGGGGGTGCCCGCCTGCGGGTCGTGCGGTCGGCCGTTCGCGCCCCCTGCCCCGGCGGCCGCCGCCCCGCCCGCCGTCCCGCCCGTCCCACCGCCTCCGCCGGGTGCGGCTCCGCCCGTCCCGCCGCCGTACGGACCGCAGCCCGGGTACGGACCCCAGCCCGGGTACGGGCCGGTGGCCGCGGTCCCGCCCGCCCTGGGCAGCTGGGGTGCCGGGCAGGAGTACGACAAGCAGCCCGCCTTCCAGCGCCTGCTGACCGCCGCGGACTGGCGCCCGGCCGTCAAGGTCGCCGTCGCGCCGACCCTCGTCCTGCTGGCCGCCGCGCTGATCGCGGCGATCCCGAGCGACTACCAGTACGAGTACCGGTTCCAGTCGGCCGGCTTCGGCGAGCGCTTCGGCTCGGCGGTGTCGATGGCCCTGAACGCCCTCGGCGCACCGTTCCGGCTCGGGTACCAGAGCCCGCTGGGCCACGACCGGACCGACCGGCTGGAGATCGCCCTCCGGGTGCTGCCGATGACCGTCACCGTCCTGTGGTGCCTGGCGCTCTGGCTCGGCCTGCGGGCCGGGCTGCGCCGGCGCAAGGCCGTGGTGGGCCAGCTCACCCGGGGCCAGGCCGCCGCCGAGGCACTGCGCACCGCCCTGGTCCTCGCGGCGGTGAGCGGACTGCTCGGGCTGCTCGGCGGCACCGAATGGAACCCCTCGGGCCGCGCCGCGAAACCCGACTACTTCGGCGACTTCGGCTCCGGCGCCCAGAAGTCCGGTCAACCGCTGATCACGGTGGGCTCCGGCTGGCTGGAGGCGGTCGCCTGGACCGCGGTGCTGGCCGGCCTGCTGGCCTTCCTCGTCCACGGCACCGACGCGCTGCGCTGGGCCGCCTGGCGCAGCCGCGCGGTGCGCGGCTGGGCGGTGTCCGCGCTGGCCGCCGGCCAGGCGCTGGCGGTCACGGTCGGGCTGTCCTCGGTGACGGCCTTCGTCCTGGTCGCGGCCACCAGCGAGAGCGGGGCGCAGACCGGGATCTCGCTGGCCTTCCTGCCCAACCTCGGCCTCAACCTGCTCGGCTTCGGCTCGGGGGCGACCTTCCGGGCGCACTCCGGACTGTCCGGCAGCGACGGCTCCCGCGGCGACTCCTCCTGGGGCGACCGCAGCAGCGAGACCGACTTCTCCTTCTTCGACCTGCACGACCTGACCGGCGACTGGCGCTGGGCCGGGCTGCTCGCGCTCGTCTCGGCGGCCCTGCTCGGCCGGGTGGCGTTCCGGCGGGGGCTGGACGCGGCCGACCGGCTGCGCCTGGCCGCCGTGCACGCCGGGGCGCTCACCCTGCTGATGACGGTCTCCGGGGTACTGATGACGCGGACCACGTCCAGCTCGGGCTGGATCGGCTCGGCGCGGATGGAGATCTCCCAGGAGGAGTCGGGCGGGCTGGCCTTCGTGAGCGTGCTGGTGGCCAACGCGGTCTGGGCGCTGGCCGGCGCGCTGCTGGTGCCGCCGCTGCTGGCGGCCTTCCGCGGCCGGGGCGCGGGTGCGCCGCAGGGCGCCGTGCCGTACGCCGAGTCCCCGTTCGCCCCGGGGCGGGGCACGGTGCCCCATCCGGCGGTGCCGCCGCAGGCGCCGTGCGCGACGCCGCCGTACGGCGTTCCGGCCCAAGGGGTGCCGGCTCAGGGCGTTCCGGGGCACGGGGTGCCGACGCAGGCCGACGCGCCGCAGGACGCGCCGTTCGCCCCCGGCGGCGGGGTGAGCGAGGTGCTCGGCTCGCACGAGGAGCCGCCCGCCCCGACTGGCGGGAGGCCGGTGCCCGGCGCGGTGCCGCCGCCTCCGGCCGAGGAGCCGGTCGACCCGAGCGTGTGGCGCGAGCACCCCTGAGCGGGCACCCCTGAGCGCGCATCCCTGAGGAATGAGGAAAGGGCAAAGGGCCCCGCGGGGGAACGGGGCCCTTTGTCGTTCAGCACTCGGCGTCAGGGCCGCGCCGGTGCTGGGGTGACGGCGCCGGGGGAGGAGCGCCGTCGGGTCGGTCGGCTTCGGGGCGCGCCGCGCGGCTCCGGTGTGGGTGGCCGGCCGCGCGGGGCGCGCACGCCCGTGCGCGGTGGCTCGGCGCACAGGTCTGCGCCGGTCCTACGCTCACGGAGCGTGAACTGAGGAACCGCGGCCGCCTTCCGTGGCGCGGCTGCGGAGAACGCCGTCGCGGGCCCCTCGGTGAGCCGTGAGGCGCCGGGAGAACCGCGTACAACGAGCATCGTGCTGGACGGAGGGCTCGCTCTGCAACCGGTTCGGCACAGTTCGGCACAGAGCATTTCCTGCCGGGGCCGCCGTCGATGATCACGGTGCGTAGTGGTCCGGATGGTTGTGGCGCACGGGGACGCGCGTAGCGGCGCGGGGTGAAGGGGGAGTGCGCCCGGGCGCGCACCGGACCGGACCGGGGGTGCGACGGCCGGCCCCGGGCGTCCCCGGACTCCGGCCGTCCCACCTCTCGGCCCAGTCGCGGCCGGGGTCGCTGTCCCCTGCTGGCCGGCCGCGGCACCCGCGCACGGTCCCACGGTGCCGCTGCCCGGCGGGCCGGGCGGCGGCACCACGTGCGCCGGTGGACTGGGATGGAACTCCACGCGTGGTCCTGCTGCCGTACGGCGGTGCCCCCGCGGGGGCGGGCGGCGCGTCTGGCGGACGCGGCGCGGCCGTACGTTCGTAGGAAGCAACGAACCGCCGCCCCGCCCGGTCACGGTCGTTCGGACGGGCAGACGAGTGAAACCGGACAGCCCGGTAGAATCGGTGTCCAGACACCCCACACCGTCCGCCGCAGCCGCAGCCCCCCTGCCGGGGAGGCGGTCACGCGCGGGCACCTCGATACCGCTGCCGGAAGGCCGTCTGTGTCCTCTGCAATTCCCGTCCAGTCCGCGCCGGACAACGACCCCGTTCTGGTGGTCGACTTCGGCGCCCAGTACGCCCAGCTCATCGCCCGTCGGGTGCGTGAGGCGCGGGTCTACAGCGAGATCGTGCCGAGCAGCATGCCGGTCGCCGAGATGCTCGCCAAGAACCCCAAGGCGATCATCCTCTCCGGCGGCCCGTCGTCGGTCTACGAAGAGGGCGCGCCGCAGATCGACCGCGCGATCTTCGAGGCCGGTGTCCCGGTCTTCGGCATGTGCTACGGCTTCCAGCTGATGGCCAAGACCCTCGGCGGCACCGTCGACAACAACGGCGCCCGCGAGTACGGCCGCACCCCGCTGACCGTCTCCCGCAGCGGCTCCACCCTGTTCGAGGGCGTCCCGGCGCAGCACTCGGTGTGGATGTCGCACGGCGACGCCTGCTCGGCCGCCCCCGAGGGCTTCGCCGTCACCGCCTCCACCGACCTGGTCCCGGTCGCGGCCTTCGAGAACGACGAGGCCCGGCTGTACGGCGTCCAGTACCACCCCGAGGTGCTGCACTCCGACCACGGCCAGCAGATCCTGGAGCACTTCCTCTACCGCGGCGCCGGCATCGCCCCCACCTGGACCACCGGCAGCGTGGTCGAGGAGCAGGTCGCCCTGATCCGCGAGCAGGTCGGCGACAAGCGCGCCATCTGCGGCCTGTCCGGCGGCGTGGACTCCGCGGTCGCGGCCGCGCTGGTCAACCGCGCCATCGGCGACCAGCTGACCTGCGTCTACGTCGACCACGGCCTGATGCGCAAGGGCGAGACCGAGCAGGTCGAGAAGGACTTCGTGGCCGCCACCGGCGTCCAGCTGAAGGTCGTCGACGCCTCCGAGCGCTTCCTGAACGCGCTGAAGGGGGTCACCGACCCCGAGGAGAAGCGCAAGATCATCGGCCGCGAGTTCATCCGCGTGTTCGAGCAGGCCCAGGCCGAGATCATCGCCGAGGCCGGCGAGCACGGCGAGTCGGTCGACTTCCTGGTCCAGGGCACCCTGTACCCGGACGTGGTGGAGTCCGGCGGCGGCGAGGGCACCGCCAACATCAAGTCCCACCACAACGTCGGCGGCCTGCCCGAGGACCTCCAGTTCCAGCTGGTCGAGCCGCTGCGCAAGCTGTTCAAGGACGAGGTCCGGATGGTCGGCCAGGAGCTGGGCCTGCCGGAGGAGATCGTCCAGCGCCAGCCGTTCCCGGGCCCGGGCCTGGGCATCCGGATCGTCGGCGAGGTCACCAAGGAGCGTCTGGACCTGCTCCGCGACGCCGACGCGATCGCCCGCGAGGAGCTGACCGCGGCCGGTCTGGACCGCGAGATCTGGCAGTGCCCGGTCGTGCTGCTCGCCGACGTCCGCAGCGTGGGCGTGCAGGGCGACGGCCGCACCTACGGTCACCCGATCGTGCTGCGCCCGGTCTCGTCCGAGGACGCCATGACCGCCGACTGGTCGCGCCTGCCGTACGACGTGCTGGCGAAGATCTCCACCCGGATCACCAACGAGGTCCGCGACGTGAACCGCGTCGTCGTCGACGTCACCAGCAAGCCGCCGGGCACCATCGAGTGGGAGTGACCCCTCCCACCGGCCGCCGGGGCGCTTCGTCGTCCTGAGGCCGATGCCTGAACGGCCGCGCCGTCGTTCCCGTACTGAAGGGAGCGACGGCGCGGCCGTTTCGCGGTGCGGGCGCCGCTCTCCGGGAGGGACCTCCCACCGAAAGCGGTCGGGAGCGGGCAGAATGCGGACCGGACCTGTCAGGGAGTGGCGGGCGGCGAGGGAAGGTGTGAGGGATGTCGGAGGCCAGCAACCCGGTGCCGGCCGGTGGGGGAGCGGCAGGCCGGGCCGCCCGGGCGGCGCAGCGGAGGGCGCTCGCGTCCAGGTACGCGCTGCTGCCCCTGCGGCTCTTCCTCGGCGTCACGTTCGTCTACGCCGCCCTCGACAAGCTCTCCGACGCCCACTTCCTGGCCGGAGCGGGCGACCCGGCCTCCTTCGTCTCGCAGACCCAGGCCGCCAAGGCGGGCGGCAGCCCGATCTCCTTCCTGCTCGGCCCCGCCCTCGACCACCCGACCCTGTTCGCGCTCGCCATCGCCTTCGGCGAGCTGGCGGTGGGCCTCGGCACCCTGGTCGGCCTCTGGGGCCGGGCCGCCGCGCTCGGCGGCGCCCTGCTCAACCTCAGCCTGTGGCTGACCGTCAGCTGGAGCGTCTCGCCGTACTACCTCGGCAACGACCTGGCCTACCTGATGGCCTGGACGCCGCTGCTGCTGGCCGGCACGCCGTACCTGTCGGTGGACGGCTACCTGGCCCGCCGGGCCGGGCGGGACCGCGAGCGCGGGCTGGGCGAGGACCACGTCAAGCGCCGGGCCCTGGTGGACGGCGGGATCGCGGCCGTCGCGATCGGCGGGGCCGGGCTGCTCACCGGCTCGCTGACCCGCACCTTCGGCCGGGACCGGACGGCCGCGCCCAAGCAGTCGGCGGCCCCGGCCTCCGGCGCCCCGGCCCCCGGTGCCCCGGCCGCCACCGCCCCGGCCCCCGCGGTGCCCGCCGCGAGCGTGCCGGTCGGCGGCTCGGCCCAGGTCAAGGACCCGGCCACCGGGGACGCCGTCTACATCGTCCAGCCCAAGGCCGGCCAGTACTGCGCCTTCTCCGCCGTGTGCACCCACGCGGGCTGCGCCGTGGACGCGCCGAAGAACGGCCAGCTGTACTGCCCCTGCCACGGCTCCCGGTTCGACGCCGCGACCGGTGCGGTGGTCAACGGGCCGGCGGTCAAGCCGCTGCCCAGGTACGCCGTCAGCAAGGACGGGGACCGGCTGACCCTGGGCCCGCAGCAGAGCTGACGCCCCAGGGTCGGTCGGGGCGGGTCACTCCTCGCGGTCGGGCCGGCCGCGCCGGGCCACCGCCGCGACCGCGCCGGCCAGGCCGCCGACGCCGAGCACGATGAAGGTGACCGGGATGACGATCCGCCCGTTCACCGACTGGTCGTTGAGCGCCGCGACCAGGTAGAGCACGGCGATCACCGTGAACAGCGCGCCCGCGATCAGCGAGAACAGGTCGAGCCGGTGCTTCCTCACTGCTGGACCACCTTGATGTTGCCGAGCCCGATCCCGAGTTCGAGATTGAGGGTCCCCTTGGCCGGCTGCCCGTTGGCAGGGCCGATCAGGTAGGTGTGCCGCCCGGTGCCGTCGCTCCGGTCACCGGGGAGGGCGACGTTGCCGAGGCCGATCCGGGTCACCAGGTTCACCGTCACGTCGTCCGGCACGGTGACGGTCATGTCGCCGACGCCCAGGTCGACCTTGGTGGCGAGGGCGGCCCCGGCCGGGTCGAGTCCGGACAGGTCCAGCCTGATCTCCCCGGCGCCCAGGTTGTACCGGTCGTGCAGGTCGGACGCCGAGGCGACGGTCCAGGCGCGGTCGCCCACCGCGTCGCGCACGGAGTCCGGCGAGTGGCCGACGAAGGCCAGCGCCAGGGTGAGCAGCAGACCGGTCACCGCCAGCCGCCGGGCCCGGCCGAACTTCGCGCCGACCAGCAGCGTCAGGCCCACCACCAGCAGCGCGGTGGCCAGCACCGTCGCGCTCAGCACGGTGGGGTTGTGGCCGCGGTCGACGGAGGCGGACCAGACCGCGGCGGCGGCGCCGATCGCCAGTAGGAAGCCGAAGAAGCCGAGTGCCGAGCGCTCCCGGGGGCGCCGTGCGGCGGCGGCCTCGGGGCGGCGCTTCGCGCCCTCCTTGCGCAGCGGGTCGCCCTCCGGCAGGTCGGCGCGCTGCCACCAGGGCTGGGCCGGGGTGCCGGCCGGCGGCACCGGGGTGCCGTACGGCGGGGTCGGCGTGCCGTGGGGCGGGGTCGGGGCGGTCGGGGCGGTGGCCCCGTACGGGTTGCGCTCCGGGTGGCGCGGGTCCCACAGGTAGCCGCCGGCGCCGTCGGCGGGGGCCTTCCCGGCGGCCCGGGCGGCCCCGTCCTGTTCCGGCCGCGGCCAGCGGTAGGCCCCGGCACCGTCCGCGGCGGTGCCGCCGGTGCCCTCGGACCCGGGGAAGTGGCGGTCGTACGGGCCGCCGTTCCGGTGCTCGCGCCCCCGGCCCCGGCGGCGGTCCGGGTCGTAGCGCACCGCCAGGAAGACCAGGGCGGCGAGCAGCAGCAGCGGGAACAGCTGGCCGCCGTCGCCCATCGAGGAGAAGAAGACCCCGGTGCCGATCACGGTCAGCAGCACCGCGCCGACCGACTGGCCGTCCACCCGCCCGGTGAGCACCCGCTGGAGCTCGGTGCGCCCGCCGCGGCCGTTGGCCCCGTCGTCGGTCGGGACGATCAGCCAGGCCAGGCCGTACAGGAACAGCCCGAGGCCGCCGGAGAGGCAGAGCACCACCGTGACGACCCGGAAGACCACCGGGTCGATGTCCAGGTGCCGGCCGAGGCCGCCGCAGACGCCGGCCACCACGCGGTGGTGCTCGGTCCTGGTCAGTGGCGGGCGGTCCGGTTCCGGCGGGGCGGCGGGCCCGGTTTCCTCGATGCGGGGGTCCTCGGTCATGGACACCATCCTTCCGGCAGAGGACCGCCCGGCCCAACCGGGTCGAGCCCTGTCCGTACCCTGACTTGTCCCTGATACGGGATGGGGACACACCCTGATGCGCCCGCGGGTGCCCGCGTGGAACCATCGGTGGCGTGGCAGCCCCCGGTACCGATCCCCGATCCATCGCCCCCGACACCGCGTCGTCGGCCGGCGCCGACCCGAGCGCGCCCGACGACGGGCGGCCGCCCTACCGCCGGCTCTACCGCAGCCCGCAGGGACGGATGCTGGGCGGCGTCGCGCACGGCCTGGCGGTGCACCTCGGGCTGCCGGTGCGGTGGGTGCGGATCGCCTTCGTCGTGCTGTTCTTCGCGCAGGGGATCGGCGCGCTGCTGTACGCCGCGTTCTGGTTCGTGGTGCCGATCGGCATCGGCGAGCCCTCGCAGCGCGCCGGCGCCCAGTGGGTGTACTTCAACGGGGCGTTCGTCCCGGCCTCGCCGGGGGTGCAGGGCGGCCTGCTGAGCAAGGCCGGCCAGGCCGGCGGCTGGGTGGGCCGGATGCGCCGGCTGCTCCAGCTCACCCTGCAGGGCGAGCCGGTGGGCGCCCCGGCGGAGGGGGAGGAGGCCGAGTCGGCCGGCAAGGCCGGGCAGGGCGGCCTCGGCCAGCTCGCCGCCCTGGTGATGACGGTGGTCGGCGTGATCGCCCTGCTCAACGTGCTCGGCTGGCAGACCGCCAAGCCGTACACCTGGCCGCTGCTGGCGATCGGCGTCGGCGTGGCGCTGGTCTGGCGGCAGGCCGACGACTCGCGCTGGCAGCGCTGGTTCGGCATCGAGGAGGGCGAGAAGCGGCGCGGCGCCTACACCCGGGTCGGCGCCGGCGTGCTGCTCGCGGTCGCGGGCACCATCGCGCTGCTCGCCATGCAGGGCAGCGGCTCCACCCTCGCCTCGGTGATCGAGGCCTCGCTCGCCGTGCTGGCCGGTGTGCTGGTGCTGCTCGGCCCGTACGGCCTGCGGCTCTGGCAGGACCTCGGGGTCGAGCGCACCGCCCGCATCCGGGCCCAGGAGCGCGCCGAGATCGCCGCGCACATCCACGACTCCGTGCTGCACACCCTGACCCTGATCCAGCGCCGGGCCGAGGACCCCAAGGAGGTGCTGCGGCTGGCCCGCTCGCAGGAGCGCGAGCTGCGGCTGTGGCTGTACCGCCCGGAGGCCGCCGCCGAGGCCGCGCCGGACACCATGGCGGAGAGCCTGCGGGCCGCCGTCGCCGAGGTCGAGGACCGGCACGGCGTCCCGGTCGAGCTGGTGATCGTCGGCGACTGCCCGATGGACGAGCGGATCGCGGCCCAGATGCAGGCCGCGAGGGAGGCGACCGTCAACGCGGCCAAGTACGGTGGCGGGGGACCGGTCCAGGTCTACGCCGAGGTCGAGGGGAGGACGGTGTCGGTGTTCGTCCGCGACCACGGCCCCGGCTTCGACCCCGACACGGTGCCCGAGGACCGGATGGGCGTACGGGAGTCGATCATCGGCCGGATGAAGCGCAACGGCGGCACCGCACGGGTGCGGCCGGCGGCGGGCGGCGGCACCGAGGTCGAGCTGGAGATGGAGAGAACGAATGACTGAGGCAGCTCCGGAGCGCACGGCCCGGGTCGTGCTGGTGGACGATCACCGGATGTTCCGGACGGGGGTCAGGGCCGAGATCGGCCGCACCGAGGTGACCGGCATCGACGTGGTCGGCGAGGCCGACGACGTGGACTCGGCGGTCCGGGTGGTCGCCGAGACCAGGCCGGACGTGGTGCTGCTCGACGTCCACCTGCCGGGCGGCGGCGGCGTCGAGGTGCTGCGCCGCTCGGTCGGGGTGATGGGCGAGCAGGGCGGGGTGAAGTTCCTGGCGCTGTCGGTGTCGGACGCCGCCGACGACGTCATCGGCGTCATCCGCGGCGGCGCGCGCGGCTACGTCACCAAGACCATCACCGGCACCGACCTGGTGAACGCGATCTTCCGGATCGCCGACGGCGACGCGGTGTTCTCGCCCCGGCTGGCCGGTTTCGTGCTGGACGCCTTCGCCGCCACCGACACCCCGCCGGTGGACGAGGACCTGGACCGGCTCACCCAGCGCGAGCGCGAGGTCCTGCGGCTGATCGCCCGCGGCTACGCCTACAAGGAGATCGCCAAGCAGCTCTTCATCTCGGTGAAGACGGTCGAGAGCCACGTCTCCGCCGTCCTGCGCAAGCTCCAGCTCAGCAACCGCCACGAGCTGACCCGCTGGGCCACCGCCCGCCGCCTGGTCTGAGGCACCCCGGCGTCCTGGGGCGCCGCCACGGAGCCCGCCCGCCCCGCTTCGTCCGGGGGGGGCGGGCTTGGCGGTGGGTGGCCAAAGACTCCATTTGCCCATTGTATCCACTTTTTC
>NZ_JBSFJC010000150.1:0-18068 GCF_053597855.1 Kitasatospora sp. NPDC001225 | reverse complement strand
GGAAGTCGGCCCAGCCGACTCCCTACGCAGAAGAAATGCCCCTGCCCCCGCCGATGGGCGGTTTCCAGGGGTCGTTGCAACATGTGGTCGGTTTGATCAGGCCGCGACGAGTTTATGCAGGCGCTCGGCTGGGGTTTCCCAGCCGAGCGTTTTGCGTGGGCGGCCGTTGAGCTGGACGGCCACCGCCGCGAGGTGTTCCGGACCGTGGACGGACAGGTCGGTGCCCTTGGGGAAGTACTGCCGCAGCAGGCCGTTCGTGTTCTCGTTCGAGCCGCGCTGCCAGGGACTGGCCGGGTCGCAGAAGTAGACCGGAACGCCGGTGGCGACGGTGAAGCTCTTGTGGGCGGCCATCTCGCTGCCCTGGTCCCAGGTCAGCGAGCGCATCAGGTGTGCGGGCAGAGTCCGGACTGTCTCCGTGAGGGCGTCGCGCACGTGCTCGGCGGTGCGGCCATTCGGCAGGTGCAGGAGCATCACGTAGCGGGTGTGGCGTTCGACCAGAGTGCCGATCGCGGAGGCGCCGTCCTTGCCGATGATCAGATCTCCTTCCCAGTGCCCGGGCACCGCCCGGTCCTCCGCCTCGGCCGGACGTTCGCTGATCATGACCATCGGGTCGGTGAAACGGGGCTGGCGGCAGTTGGCCTGGCGCTGAGGCTTGCGGCGGGCCCGGCCGGAGCGCAGGGCGCCGGCCAGCTCGCGCCGCAGCTCGCCGCGGCCCTGGACGTAGAGCGCCTGGTAGATCGTTTCGTGGGCCACGTGCATCTCCGGCCGGTCGGGGAAGGTTCTGCGCAGAGCGTGGCAGATCTGTTCCGGGCTCCACTGCTCGTCCAGGCCGGCCTGGACGGCGGCCCGCAGCTCGGGGTTGAGAGCGATCTTCCCCGGCTTGGGGCGGGGGCGCCGTTCGTCCGCACGGGCCTGCGCGGCGTGGGGCCGGTAACTGCCGCTGTCGGGATGGCAGTTACGTCGGATCTCCCGGCTGATCGTGGACGGGCTCCGGCCCAGCTCGCCGGCGATCGCGCGGACGGTGGCCTTCTCCCGCAACCGGTCGGCGATGTGGATCCGCTCGTCCTCACGCAGATACCGGGACGGGCCGGACACGCCTGCGGGCGCCCACTCGGGTCGAGCGGGCGCCCGGAACCTGTTCGGGT
Organism: Kitasatospora sp. NPDC001225; assembly: GCF_053597855.1. Taxonomy (NCBI): domain Bacteria; kingdom Bacillati; phylum Actinomycetota; class Actinomycetes; order Kitasatosporales; family Streptomycetaceae; genus Kitasatospora; species Kitasatospora sp. NPDC001225. The sequence continues at coordinate 16,923 of NZ_JBSFJC010000150.1, read as the reverse complement.
TTGTCCGGCCGTTGCGCCACTCGCGTCCAGTCCGCTCGTGGACGCCGATCAGCCGGGACGCCTCCTTGTTGCTGTAGCCCTGTCGCACGAGCCGGAAGTATTCCGCCCGCTCGGCCCGGAGCTTCCTACGCCCCTGCGGCTTCCGCTCCCCGCGGATCTCGAAGTCCATCGCACCCCTTGAGCTGAGGTGTTGCGACGACCGTTAGAACCCAAGATGGCAGGGGCAGGGGCTTTCCGATGACGGAAGCGACACCGGGTTGGTGAGGGGTGCGTAGGAGGTCGATACGGTCAACTTCCCATGGAGAAGAGGAACTCGACTGCCACGCTGAACCCCGGCGCCCTCGCTCCACCCGAGCGAGGGCGCCGAACACCTCTCATGCCATTTCGAGGGCCGCTTTCACCTTGTCGGGCCCGTGCACCATCAGGCTGTGCACTGCGCTGACCTGCCGGGCACCGGCCCACACGCCCGTGCTCGGTACGCCGAACTGTCGCAGCTCGACCCGTCCAGCCGTGAACAGGTCCGGCTCGACGTACCTGCTGCCGCCTGTGCCGCACAGGTACGTATCCGCGCCGACTGCCTGACACAGGTCCACGAGGCGCTGCGTCCGCCCGGAATCGGCGGACAGGGTGCTGCTGCGTACCGTCGCTCCTGACCAGCCGAGGACACGGAGCAGTAGCAGGGTGGATTCTTCGGCGATCTCCGCCATCCGGTCGGTACTCCTGAAGAGCGTCAGGAGTCCCAGTAGGTCCGTCGCCAACCGGGGCCAGAAGGGACTGACCCCGTAATGCCGGCGAAGGACGTGTTCCACCCGGCGGATGCTGCGCGGGGCGTCGACGGTGCGGGCGTCGCGGATCAGTGTCGATCTTCCGTCCGGCAGGTGCGTGGGGACGGACAGCCACCGGGCCGGGCCAGTGCCGTCGACCGGCCCCATCCTGGCCCGGTGCTGGTAGTCACGGCGGCTGAACTGGACATCGTCGAGGACCATCCAGACGTCCGCGGCGGCCAGCTTCGCCACGGTGGACAACCGGGGGAGGAAGTTGGGTTGGTGGACAGCGCACACCAGCCCGGAGGGCGGCGCCGCGTCAGTTGAGCGTCTTGCTGTCGAATCCGTCGGCCAGGAGCCGCTGGTACGCATCATGAACCGTCTCCGGAACCTCCTGGGCAACGGCGAACCCGCGCCTCGGGTACTCGATCACCCGCTGGAGGTCGCCCACGAGGCTGTCGATCACGAGCTTGTCGTCGCCGATGCTTTTCATGTAGTCGTTCAGGCTCATCGGGGTCGAGGCGCACACCACCTCGGCCTCCGGCCACACCTTGCGGCACGTCGCGAACGCCCGGCGCTCCATGTACGGCATGGTCACGAGCAGCACCGACCGTGCCTCGATGCCGGCGGCCTCCAGGACGTCACGGGAGAACTGGATGTTCTGCCCGGTGTTACGGGCGCGGGGCTCCTGGTGGATCGCATGCTCGGGGACCCCGAGGGCGATGGCGTGCTCGGTGAAGTGCACGGCCTCACCTCGGGGGAAGAGCTCCGGCCGGGACGGATTCGGCCCGCCCGTGAACACGATCCTCCGCACCAGGCCGTCCAGGTACAGGGCTGCCGTCTCGGCCGCCACTCCGAGGTCGTGGCAGCCCAGACCGATCGCCACATCGCACGGCCGCCGCTCGTGCCCCATCTGGTGGTATTCCCAGATCAGCGTGGCGTCCGCCCACTGTCGGTCGGTGATCTCGCGCTGCTGAGTGTCCGCCACGTTCTTCTCCTGCTCACTGAAGGCACCGTTCCCGCTGGAATCCGGACCGGATGCCTCGGATGCTCCTTCGCTGGTGGGTCGTACCGTACGTGTCCGCCAGCACCTCGGCCCTGTCCAGCAGGGCGAGCCCCTCCCCGGCAGTCGCGTGGTCGGTCAGACGGTGAAGGTGGGTGAAGCGCCAAGCCTTCGGCCATGGCGCTTCACCCGTCACCTTCCACCTCCTGTGCGGCTTCGGCTTCGCCTCGCCGCTGGGCCTCAACAGCGTTGCGCAGGAAGTCGGCCCAGTCGACTTCTCGTGGAGAAGAGACAGCCGACGCGAACGAGCCAATGCCGCCGGTCAGACCGTGGGTGGCGCCGGGGCGAAGTAGTCGCGGAGCATCTCGCTGGTCCACGTGGGTTGGCGGACTTCTCCCCGCGGGCCGAACTCCTCGAACCAGGGCTTCACTTCGAGGACCGGGGTGCCGTCGATGGCGTCCAGGTCCTCGACGTGCAGGTCCAGGCCGTCGACCTTCACGAGCCGACAGCGGGAGGACCCGAGCCAGTTGATGCGCCGCATGTTCCGGTGGCCGAACACACCGACCTCGGGCCAGTCCGGGTTGTCCCGGGGGCGGCGCGCGCCGAAGTTCAGATCGGTCGGGTCGGTCCTGTGGAACCGGAAGATCACGTCGAGGTGGGAGAACTCCTCCAGCCCCTTCGTCGCGTCGAGCGGAAACCTGTCTCCGTCGAGCCGGATGATGGCGCGCGCCCCTCCCCAGTAGTCGTCGGTCGGTTCCGTTCGACCTCCTACAACGTGCCCGAGCGCTTCCACGCTGAAGACGTCACTCATGTGCTGCTTCCCCTCCCAGGAACGGACCGCGCTTGGACGGCGGGTCAGATGGTGGCTGCCAAGTACTCGGCAGCGCGCCTGTCGACGGCGTCGATGGTCGCCACCCTCCGTCCGCGGTAGGGAGACAGTGCGCTGCGGATCCGCAGCGCGACATCGCGGGTACGGGCAGATCGAACGGTCTGCATGGCGTCGAGTGAATCGGACCAGATCGTGCAGGCCTCGTCGATGGAGTGCTGCCGGGCCTTTACGAGGCCCAGATGGCCGAGCGTGACGGCGTGAGTCCTGGTGAAGGAGGAGGCCTTGCGAGTCGCGACGCTGCGGGCGAACTCTCTTGCCGCACCTTCCAGGTCGCCGAGGTCTCGCAGTGTCGATGCCGTCTCGTGCGCCAAGGACGCTTCCCCGAAGAAGAACACCCGGGCCGGCTCGTCGTCGCCGGGGGAGGCCGCGGACAGATCGCGTTCGGCCTGGAGCAGCGCGGCGTTCGCCTCAGTGGTACGTCCCGCGGAGGCCAGGGCGCGTGCGTGGACGACGCCGAGCAGCGAACGCTCGCGCGGGCTGGCGAGCCCGTACCTGTCGCCGGCCATGGATGCCTCGGCGACCCTGACGGCGTGGTGGGGCTTTTGGAGGTCGACCGCTTGATGGGCCATGGCACGCAGGACGTGGCCGGCCATCGCGGGGTCGTCGGCCTCGGCCGCCAGTTTCACGGCGACGGTGTAGTAGTGCTGGGCGGTGGGGTGCTCGCCGTTGTCGAACGCCGTCCACCCGGCCAGGTAGGCGAGTTCGGAGGCTGCCGAGAACATCTCCCGCCGTACCTGGTCGGAGGCGAAGGTGCCTTGGAGGAAGTCTCCGACGTCCGTAAGGAGGTACTGCGCGACCGCTGTTCGTCCGTGGCCGCCGCCACGGCGCTGGTCGAGTCGGGAGAAGAGTCCCGTCATCTCCCGGACGGCGTTGATGTCGGCCTGGCCGGCGCGGCGCTGCGTGATGCCGCGGTCGTCGGTGCGGGCCATGCTCTCCCACCAGCTGTCGGGGGGGATGTTCAGCGCTCCGAGCGAGTACGTGAGCGTGCGGAGGAGCTGTCTGCGTTCCACGTCAACGTCGATCCGTCCAAGAGCCGCCAGGGCCTTCAGCGTATCCAAGCCCCAGGCGCGCAGGTCGGGTTGATCGTCTCCGAGCCCCATCGCCGCCAGGGTGACGTCCCGGTTCAGCCAGTTGGTGAGCACCTCTGCGAGGTACTGCGGGATGTCCCCGGAGGGTCTCACACCCTGGCGGACCCACTGCGTCACGGACACCCGACTCGGCCGCGCCGGGTCGTTGTGGCGGGCCGCGACAGCGCATAAGGCCCGGGCGAGGGCCTCGTTCGGCCGACCGGCTTCCCGGATCAGACAGCCCAACTGCTCATTGGGTTGGCGAGTGCGCCCCACGGGGGTCTCCTGGCGATGCCGTTTAACCGGTTTAACAACGGACAGTCGCCAAGAGCTTACTCCCAGCCATCTCTGGCGGTTTGCTGTTCGTGCAAGGCAGTCACAGGCCGCACTGCGAATGCTCCGTCACCCCCGGCCAGCAGTACGGCTTGCCTCCCGACAGCCCTGGCCCGAGCGAATGAGGCGCCTCCATGGAATCCGGATCACGCATCATCACGATGAAGTTCCCCGCCGAACGGGAGCAGATCGGCGAGCTCCGCCGCTGGGCCAAGGCGGCCATGCCGCTGTTCGGGTTCGGCCTGGGTGGCCGGCGCTGCGGCGACATGCTGGACGACGTGCAGCTCGTCCTGTCCGAACTCGGCACCAATGCCGTTCTGCACGGCTGCGGCGGCGACCGACCGGACGTGAAGCTGACGGCCTCTCTGGCGCACACCTCGGGTGTGCTGCGCGTGTCCGTGGCAGACCCGGGTGGCGGACGGCCCGAATGCCGGCCGGCGAGCACCGACGCGACCTGCGGCCGCGGGCTGGGGCTGGTCATGGGGGTCGCGTCCCGGTTCGGCGTCGAGAATCTTCCTGCAGGAGGCAAGGAGATCTGGGCCGAGATCGAACTGCCCGATCCGGTGCGTCCGGTGGCCGCTGTGGTCGATCAGATCAGTCGGCAGGCGGGGGTACTGCACTCGGACGCCGCTGTACGGGACGGACCGATCTCCCTCGCCGTCCATCCGTCCACTCCGTACCCGAGGACTGCTCCATGAGCGTCGGAACGCGAACCAGAAAGCTGCTCAAGACCATCAGCCCCGCCCGCAGACTGGACATCGCGGCCTCCTACGAGGCCCTGACGCAGGCCTGCGTGGCCACCGGCGACGACCCCGCGAAAGCCGAACTGCTCAGCGACAGCCCGAACCACCTGTGGTCGCTCGGCTCGCGCTCGCGCGCACTCGCCATCGTCCACCCGGACGTGGACGAGGCCTGGGCGCTCATCAAGGGCGCGCAGTTCCTCCGGGAGCACCTGCTCCCCGTCATCTCCGCCTACTACACCGAGGTTCGCGCGACCGCCGACGGCCGGTCCGTGACCTTCTGGCAGGACCCCGGGAAGCCGAGCGCCGACACGTCCCTCTCCGCGTGGGTGACCGCCCTCACCCACCGCATCGGCCCCGGGACGGCTCCGTGGCTGCGGGAGCACGACCCGTTCGCCCACCTGCTGGACGGCTTGGACGACGCGCCGCTGGACGAGTCCGCCCGCCGGTTCCTGCGTGAACGCGCCGCCCAACTGCGAGAAGAGTGGGACTACCTCGACTGGCCGACACCGGAAACCGTCGTCCTCGGCGCCCTCGGCATGGTCCCCTGCCATGACGACGGAGTCCACGTCGGACTCCTGCTGCGCCGCCCGCTCCGACGAGGCCATCGAGAGTGGGACCTCGTCGCCGCCCGCTGGCGCTCCGAACTGCTCACCGGCCCGCGTCAGGACCACCGCACCTACGCCGACACCTACCTCTCCTACGAGCGGGAGGATCGGCTCCCGGACCACCCCTACATCGGAGCCTGGTCCGGCTACCAGGTCGTACGCGACATCGTTGTCCTCAGTGCGGCGATGAACACGGTCCGCCGCGCCCATCTCGACGCCAACATCCGCCAGGAGGCCGCCCACCGCCTCGCGTGCCTGCGCGGCGCCCACCCGGTCCCGTGGAACTGGGGTCCGCGATGAAAGCCCGAACCAGGAAACGGAGTTCACATGGACGTGACCCGAGGATTCTTCATCACCATCGACGGTCTCAGCGCGAGCGGGAAGACCACGGTCGCCCCGCTGGTCGCGGCCCTCGTTGACGGCGTCCACCTCACGGACGACACCTTGCCGACCTTCCCCCGCATGCGTGCGGAGGTGGACGCCGCCGACATCCTGGCGGCGCGGTTCCACTGGTGGATGATGGCCAATCACATCAAGTCCGAGACCGCTCGCGCGGTTGTCGGGGAGGGCAGGACCGTGGTGGTCGAGTCCTACTTCCCGCGCACCATCGCCACGTACAGGGCGATGGGTCACGACTGCGCGCCGGAGTACCCGGAGGGAGTCCTCGTCCCGCACGTGCCGATTCTGCTGGAGGTGGACGAACGCGTCCGCCAGGAGCGGCTTCGCCGGCGGGCCGAGCTGGGAACGCCGAGTTTCCTGGCACCGGCGGGAGGAGCCGAACGTGGCCGAAAGCTCCCGCGTGTACCGGGCGTTCGGACTGCTGCGGGTCGACGGCACCGACCGCACGCCAGCCGAGGTGGCTCGCAGCATCGCCGATACCGTGCGCTCGTATGCCCGCACCGCATCGAGGAAGGCAATTCCCCATGACCGCAAATGAGTTCGAAGCGAAGATCCTCGACGTCGATCCGGAGGAGATCCGCGTTCTCCTCGCCGGGGCCGGGGCCGAGCACGTGGTCGACCGCTTCCAGCGCCGCTACGTCTACGACATCCCCGGCCGGCCGGGAGCGTGGGTCCGGCTGCGTGACACGGGCACCGACGTCACCCTGTGCGTCAAGGAGATCCACTCCGACGCGATCGACGGCGTGACCGAGACGGAGACGACCGTCGGTGACTTCGACGCCGCGAACACACTCCTCGGCAAGCTCGGCTACCAGCCGAAGGCGTACCAGGAGAACCGTCGGTCCTCCTGGACGCTCAGCGGCGCGGCCGTCGAGATCGACCACTGGCCGCTGATTCCCCCCTACCTGGAGATCGAGGGCGACAGCGCCGAACACGTCCACGCGACCGCCCTCGCGCTCAAGCTCCCTCTGGAGGAGCTGACGAGCGAGAACACGACCAAGGTCTACCGCCGGTACGGGATCGACATCGAGGCGATCCCCCGGCTCACGTTCGATTGACAGGAGACGAGCCTTGTCAGCTACCCATCGTCCGGCGATCAGGGTCGTCCGGGACAGGACGATCCGCATCAAGGTGATCGACGACTGCGGGCTGGCCTGCACGTTCTGCCACAACGAGGGGACGCCGGTCACCGCCGACAATCGAGGCCGCGCCGAACTGCCCTTCGTCGCGGGCCCGGGCAGGACCGGGCGTGTGTCGATCTACAGCGAGACGAACGGGGTCGGCTTCCTTGCCGCGAGGATGGCCCCGGACGCGTCCTTCCGGCGGGCGGTGCGAACCGTGGCGAGGGCGTTCGACGCCCACGAGGTTCACCTCACGGGTGGGGAGCCCACCCTTCACACGGAGGTGCCCGCGCTGGTCGCGGCACTCACCGGCATGGGGTTGAGCGTCGGGATGACCAGCAACGGGGAACGCGGCCGGCAGGTGATGGCGGAGTGCTCCGCGGCCGGACTCGGCCGAGTCAACGTGTCGGTCTTCGGTACGACCGCCGCAGAACTCCAGGTCGTTCAGTCCGAGCGCTTCAGGACGCCGGGCCTGGCCGAGGCGAAGATCCGGGCGGCGGAGCAGACCATCCGTGCCGCCGTCTCCAACGGCGTGAAGGTCTCCGTGAACATCGTCGTCCCCGGAATGGCCCACGTCGGCCGGGTCGTCAACCTGGTCGAGTCGTACGGCCAGTTCGCGGACGTGCGGATGCTCACCAGCATCCAGGACGGGCCGGAGTCGGTCGCGGCGATCTCCGAAGTGCTGGCCCGGGTCGGCGCGGAACCGGTGCTCCGGACGTTCACCGCCGGGACCTCCGACGAGCGCACCCTCTACCGGGCGCTCGGCAGCCGGGCGGTGTACGTCAAGCGGCTGCTGCCCGTGCGGCTCCCCGACACCTGCGCGTCGTGCCGGTTCAACAACGACACGGACTGCGAGGAGGGCTACTACGGCATCCGCCTGTACCTCACTGATCAGGGGGAGTACATGGTGGGCATCTGCATTCAGCGGATGGACCTCTGCGTGCCCGTGGCCGAGTTGCCGAAGAGCGGGATCGTGGAGGAGGTACTGGCCTTCAAGGACGCCGAAGTCCGGAGGCTGACGCGCGAGTACGGCGCCGCCGCCTGAGTGGTCGGCCCCGGCGACATGGCTTTGCGGCCTCGCTCGGGTCGAGCGAGGCCGCTGGGCTCCGAAACTGTTGGGCTGACACCTGCCCTTCGGCCTCGTCCTCCAGGGTGCCAACTGCGTGGACTCCGAGATCCTCCTCGCCGCCGCCTACGCGGCGCGGACGTCCCTGACCTCGCAGTCCTGCTGACCACGGAGCCCGACACCGCACAGGCAATCCTGGAAGCGGTATCGCACCGGACGATCAACACCAAAATCCCGTACGGGAGTTAGAGAGAACATGAGCACCACCGAAACCAGTCTCGCCCCGCTCCCGATCGTGGACGTCCACGTCGTCCTGCGCACCCCGGACGGCAAGATCCTGCTCTCCCAGCGCGGCTGCCCCTACGGCTACGGCCAGTGGCACGCCCCCAGCGGCAAACTCGACCCCGGCGAGAAGCCCGCCCACGGCGCCGCCCGCGAACTGCGAGAGGAGACCGGCATCGCGACCGACCCGGCCCGCCTCCGCCTCGCCTACACTGTCCTGCACCACCAGGACCCCGCGACCCTGCGCCTCGGCCTGTTCTACCTCGCCACCGAGTGGGAGGGGGAGCCGGTCAACCGCGAACCGGAGAAGTGCCTGGACCTGCGCTGGTTCGCCGAGGACGACCTGCCCGACGACCTGACCCCGTACCCCGCCGCAGGCATCCGCGGCGCCCTCACCGACGCCGGCGGCCTGGCGCACCACGGCTGGCCGGCCGCGTAGCGGTCGGCCGGTACGGCAGGGGCCCGCGCGTTCGAGGCGAACGTGCGGGCCCCGGGGTGGAATCGGGGTCAGCGGGTGGCGAGGGATTCCAGGAGGCGGTCGAGGGAGGTGCCGAGGCCCCAGCGGGTGGAGAGTTCTTCCAGGGTCATGGGGTAGAGGGGTTCGCGGGGGAGGACCGGGTCGAAGTCCGGGAGGGGGGCGTCGGGGGCGACGCGGACGACGGTGGGGGCGACGTCGAGGTAGGCGGCGCCTTCGACGATGTTGCGGCGGCGGGCCGGGGTGAGCTTGGAGCCGAGGTCGAGGGCGGCGGCACGGATGGCCGGGAGGTCGCCGTACTCGTTGATCAGCTGGGCGGCGGTCTTCTCGCCGATGCCCTTGACGCCGGGCAGGCCGTCGGACGGGTCCCCGCGCAGGGCGGCCATGTCGGCGTACTGGGCGCCGCGTACGCCGTACTTCTCCTGGAGCAGCGCGTCGTCGGTGACCTGGAGGTTGCCCATGCCCTTGACCGGGTAGAGCACGGTGATCCCGCGGGCGTCGTCGACCAGTTGGAAGAGGTCGCGGTCGCCGGTGACGATCTGCACCGGGCCGGTGGCGCGGGCGGTGAGGGTGCCGATCACGTCGTCCGCCTCGTAGCCGGGGGAGCCGACCCGGGCGATGCCGAGGGCGTCCAGCACCTGCTCGATCACCGGGACCTGCGGGGCCAGGGTGTCGGGCACCTCCTCCTCGCCGTCCTCGGCGGCCTCGGCGACCCGGTGGGTCTTGTAGGAGGGGACGAGGTCGACCCGCCACTGCGGGCGCCAGTCGGCGTCCATGCAGGCGACCAGCTGGTCGGGCCGGTGGTCGTGGACCAGCCGGGCGATGAAGTCCAGCAGGCCGCGGACGGCGTTGACCGGCTCACCCTGCGGCGAGCGCAGGGTGTCCGGTACGCCGTAGTAGGCCCGGAAGTACAGGCTGGCGGAGTCGAGCAGCATCAGTCGCGGTGCGGTCACGTCTCAGATCATGCCGTACGGCGGTGACGGACCGCCGGTTCTCAGTGCTCGTGCGGTCCGGCGCGGTGGACCGGGCCGTGGGAGTCGGCGCAGTGCTCGGCGGCGGTGGAGGCAGCGGTGGCGGCGGAGGCGGTGGAGTCGGGCGGGGTGGCGATCTGCAGCAGCGCGCCGGCCTCGTCCTCGCCGACGTGGTCGACCTGGAGGGTGGAGTGGGTGATGCCGTACTCGTCCGAGAGCCGGCGCTGCAGGGAGCGCCGCACCGCGTGGCAGTCGCCGCCGGGGGTGACGAGGATGTGCGCGGACAGGGCGGGCTGGCCGGAGGTGATCTCCCAGATGTGCAGGTCGTGGATCTCCTCGACCAGCGGTTCGGTGACCATCCGGTCGGCGACGGCGTCCGGGTCGATCCCGGCCGGGGCGGCCTCCAGGAAGATCCGCCCGGAGTCCCGGACCAGCGCGATGCCGGCCTTGAGCATCAGTGCGACGACGATCAGCGAGGCGATGGCGTCGGCCCGGGCGAAGCCGGTGGTCAGCACGATCGCGCCGGCGACGGCGGTGGCGATGAAGGCGTACAGGTCGGTCAGGACGTGCTGGAAGGCGCCTTCGACGTTCAGCGAGCTGCGGTTGGCCTTGGACATGCACCAGGTGGCCGCGAGGTTGACGACGATCCCGATCAGCGCGGTGATCAGCACCAGCGAGCCGGTGACCTGCGGCGGCTCGAGCAGCCGGGTGACCGCCTCGTAGCCCAGCCAGGCCGACAGCACCAGCAGGGTGACCCCGTTGGCCTGCGCGGAGAGGATCTCGGCGCGCTTGAGGCCGTAGGTGTAGCCGCCCCGGGCCGGGCGGGCGGCGAGCCGCATGGCGATCAGCGCGAGCACGATCGAGGCGGCGTCGGTGAGCATGTGCGCCGCGTCCGAGATCAGGGCCAGGGACTGGGCGGCGAAGCCGACCACGACCTCGCCGGCCATGAAGACGACGATCAGGGCGAGGGCGCTGAGCAGCCAGCGGCGGTCCGCGTCGGCGGCGACGCCGTGCGAGTGGCCGCCGTGTCCCCCGGAGCCGTGGGAGTGCCCCCCGGAGCCGTGGGAGTGCCCGCCCGAACCATGCGCGTGCCCCCCGGAGCCGTGCGAGTGGGAGGGCGAGTGCCTCTGGTCATGCACATGATCATCGTGCGAGTGCTCGTGCCCGGCCATGGAAGTCCTCTCTGGGCGCACGGGTGGGAAAGGGGGCGCGATACGACCGCCCCGCAACCGAAGTGAACCGCAGAATCGACAAAGATCCAAAGGTTGTACTGGTGACCGTTGTCGTTCCCGTCCGGGCGGCCGGATCCGGCTCACTCCGCACCCGGCCGGTCTCCCGAACTCCCGTTCCCCCGCGCCCAGTTGATCTACCCCAGCGCCATCGCGTCGAGGACCGCCGCGGTGGCCGCCCGGACCAGGGCCCGCATCAGCCGCAGGTCGTCCCCCTGCTCCGGGTGCCACTGCACCCCGAGCGCGAACCCCGGCCCCTCCACCGCCTCCACCGTCCCGTCCGGCGCGTGGGCGCTCACCCGCAGGCCCGCCCCCACCCGGTCGACGGCCTGGTGGTGGAAGGTCGGCACCTCCAGCTCGCTCTCCGGCAGCAGCCCGCCCAGCAGTGTCCCCGGCACCGGCCGCACCAGGTGCGAGCCGTAGCACCCGGGCGAGCCGCCGTGCACGTCCACCGGCACCACGTCCGGCAGGTGCTGCACCAGCGTCCCGCCGCACACCACGTTCAGGACCTGCATCCCCCGGCAGACCGCCAGCAGCGGCATCCCCGCCGCCAGCGCCGACCGCAGCAGCGCGACCTCCCAGGCGTCCCGCTCCGGCGAGTCCACCTCCGTCGCCGGGTGGGCCGGCTCCCCGTAGTACGCCGGGTCGATGTCCGGCCCGCCCGCGATCACCAGGCCGTCCAGCCGGGCCAGCACCTCCGGGGCGCGCTCCGGGACGTCCGGCGGCAGCAGGACCGCGATCCCGCCGGAGTCCCGGACCTGCGCGGTGTACCGCTCGGGCAGCAGGGCCACCCGGCGGCCCCGCCAATCGCTCCAACTCGCGTCCACCAGGTAGGTGCTGACGCCGATCAAAGGCCTGCGATCCATGGCGCGCATTCTCCCCCCGGAGCACCTGATCCACCGTCAGCCACGCGCGTCGGCGCGCCACGGGCGCCCGACACCCACCCGCCCTCTTCCGCCCCGCGAGTCGCAGGCCGTACGGTTCGCTGTGACCGTTTGATCTCGAAGAGTGATCGAGGAGGAGGGTTCGGTATGTCCGAAACGCCCGAACGGGCCGCCGCGGGCTCGCCGCCCCGGCCGCCGCTGACCCTGGACCGGCTGCGCGCCCTGGTGGACACCGGCGAGGTGCACACCGTCGCGCTCGCCTTCACCGACATGCAGGGGCGCCTCCAGGGCAAGCGCTTCGCCGCCCGGTTCTTCCTCGACGAGGTGGCCGAGCACGGCGCCGAGGCCTGCGACTACCTGCTGGCCGTCGACGTCGACCTGAACACCGTGGACGGCTACGCCTTCTCCTCCTGGGCCACCGGCTACGGCGACTTCGCGATGCGCCCCGACCTCGGCACCCTGCGGCTGACCCCCTGGCAGCCCGGCACCGCCCAGGTCACCGCCGACCTCGCCCGGCACGGCGGCCACCCGGTGGACGCCGCCCCGCGCCAGCTGCTGCGCCGCCAGATCGCCCGGCTCGCCGAGTACGGACTGGCCGCCGACATCGGCACCGAGCTGGAGTTCCTGGTCTTCCGCGACACCTACGAGCAGGCCTGGCTGGGCGGGTACCGCGGCCTGACCCCGGCGAACCTCTACAACGTGGACTACTCGATGCTGGGCACCGCCCGGGTCGAGCCGCTGCTGTCCCGGATCCGCACCGAGATGGCCGGCGCCGGCCTGGTGGTGGAGTCCGCCAAGGGCGAGTGCAACCTCGGCCAGCACGAGATCGCCTTCCGCTACGCCGACGCCCTCACCACCTGCGACCAGCACAGCGTCTACAAGACCGGCGCGAAGGAGATCGCCGCCCAACTCGGCTGCGCGCTCACCTTCATGGCCAAGTACGACGAGCGCGAGGGCAACAGCTGCCACATCCACCTCTCGCTGCGCGACGCCGTCGGCGCCCCCGCCTTCGCCGACCGGGACGGCCGGATGACCGACACCATGCGGCACTTCCTGGCCGGCCAGCTGGTCGCGCTGCGCGAGTTCAGCCTGCTGTACGCGCCGAACATCAACTCGTACAAGCGCTACCGCCCGGGCTCCTTCGCCCCGACCGCCGTCGCCTGGGGCCGGGACAACCGCACCTGCGCCTACCGGGTGGTCGGCCACGGCCCCGGCCTGCGGATGGAGAACCGGGTACCGGGCGGCGACGTCAACCCGTACCTCGCGGTGGCCGGGATGCTCGCGGCCGGCCTGCACGGGCTGCAGCGCAAGCTGGACCTGCCCGCCCCCTGCCTCGGCAACGCCTACGCGGTGGAGGAGTACGCGCGGGTGCCCGGCTCGCTGCGCGAGGCCGCCGGGCTCTGGGCGGACAGCGCACTGGCCCGCGAGGCCTTCGGCGACGACGTGGTCGAGCACTACCTGAACATGGCCCGGGTCGAGCAGTCCGCCTACGACGGGGCGGTCACCGACTGGGAGCGCTACCGATCCTTCGAACGGATGTGAGCCGTGACCGAGCCGAACGCGACCGCCGGGAGCAGCACGGTCCGCAACCCCGCCACCGGCGAGGTGCTCGCCACCGTCCCCGACACCACCCCCGAGCAGTTGGACGCGGCCGTCCGGCGCGCGGTGAAGGCCCAGGCCGGCTGGGCGGCGCTGGCCCCCGGTGAACGCGCCCGGCTGCTGCGCCGGTTCGCCGACCAGGTCGAGGTGCACGTCCCGGAGCTGGCCGCCCTGGAGGTGGCGGAGGCCGGCCACCTCCAGGCCAGCGCCCGCTGGGAGGCCGGCAACGTCCGGGACCTGCTGGAGTACGCCGCCGGGGGAGTGGAACGGCTGACCGGCCGGCAGATCCCGGTCCCCGGCGGCCTGGACGTGACCTTCCACGAGCCGGTCGGCCTGGTCGGGGTGATCGCGCCGTGGAACTTCCCGATGCCGATCGCCGCCTGGGGCTTCGCCCCCGCCCTGGCGGCCGGCAACGCCGTCCTGCTCAAACCCGCCGAGGCCACCCCGTTGACCGCTCTGCGGCTGGCCGAACTCGCCCTCGCGGCGGGCCTGCCCGAGGGCCTGTTCCAGACCGTCCCCGGCGCGGGCGCCACCACCGGACGCGCCCTGGTGGACCACCCGGCCGTCCGCAAGATCGTCTTCACCGGCTCGACCCTCGTCGGCAAGGAGGTCGCCGCCCGCTGCGCCGCCCGCGCCAAGCGGGTCACCCTGGAGCTCGGCGGCAAGAGCCCCAACATCGTCTTCGCCGACGCCGACCTGGCCCGCGCCGCCGACCCGCTCTCCTTCGCCGACAACAGCGGCCAGGACTGCTGCGCCCGCAGCCGGATCCTGGTCCAGCGCGAGGTGTACGAGGACTTCCTCGCCCTGCTGCTGCCCGCCGTCGACACCCTGCGCACCGGCGACCCGACCGACCCGCAGACCCAGCTCGGCCCGCTGATCTCGGCCGCCCAGGTCCGCCGGGTGGCCTCCTACCTCACCCCCGAACTGCCGGTGCTGGCCCGCGGCAAGGTCCCGGACGGGCCCGGCTACTGGTACCCGCCGACGGTGGTCGCCCCCGAGGACCCGGAGGTCCCGGCCGTCACCGAGGAGATCTTCGGCCCGGTCGCCGCCGTCCTGCCGTTCACCGACGAGGCCGACGCGCTGCGGCTGGCCAACGCCACCCGCTACGGCCTGTCCGGCTCGATCTGGACCCGGGACGTCGGCCGCGCGCTGCGCCTGGCCCGGGGCGTACGGGCGGGCAACCTGTCGGTCAACTCGCACTCCTCGGTGCGCTACTGGACGCCCTTCGGCGGCTTCGGCGAGTCCGGGGTGGGCCGCGAGCTGGGGCCGGACGCGCTGCGCCACTTCACCGAGACCAAGAACATCTTCATCCACAGCGAGGAGTGACAGCCCGATGAGCGAGAAGCACGCCGCGCCGGACGAGCCCGTCTGCCGACGGCTGGTCGGCCGCACCGCCGTGGTCACCGGCGCGGGCAGCGGGATCGGCCTGGCCGCCGCCCGCCGGCTCGCCTCGGAGGGCGCGAAGGTGGTCTGCGCCGACCTCGACGAGGAGACCGGGCGGGCCGCCGCCAAGGAGGTCGGCGGGCTGTTCGTGCACACCGACGTCACCGACCCGTACATGGTCGAGGCGCTGTTCGACGAGGCGTACGAGACCTGCGGCAGCGTGGACGTCGCGTTCAACAACGCGGGCATCTCGCCGCCCGAGGACGACTCGATCCTGACCACCGGGCTGGACGCCTGGCGCAGGGTCCAGGAGGTCAACCTGACCTCGGTCTACCTGTGCTGCAAGGCCGCGCTGCCGTACATGCGCCGGCACGGGCGGGGCTCGATCATCAACACCGCCAGCTTCGTGGCCCGGATGGGCGCGGCCACCTCGCAGATCTCCTACACCGCCTCCAAGGGCGGGGTACTGGCGATGTCCCGCGAGCTGGGCGTGCAGTTCGCCCGGGAGGGCATCCGGGTCAACGCGCTCTCGCCGGGGCCGGTGGACACCCCGCTGCTGCGCGAGCTGTTCGCCAAGGACCCGGAGCGGGCCGCCCGCCGGCTGGTGCACATCCCGCTCGGCCGGTTCGCCCGGGCCGAGGAGATCGCCGCCGCGGTGGCCTTCCTGGCCAGCGACGACTCCTCGTTCATCACGGCGAGCGAGTTCCTGGTGGACGGCGGCATCTCCGGGGCGTACGTCACACCGCTGTAGCCGTCCGCGGCCGCGGGCGGTCGGGCCGCAGAAGGGCCGCGGCCGGGGTTCTCACCGGAATCTCATCGAAAACGGCGGGAATTCCGGGCCGCGCTGATTTCGCGTTTATCCGGCTGCCTTTAGATTCTCTACCGTGAGCGAGCAGATTCCCGCCGGGTGGTACCCGGACCCCAAGAACACCACCGGCGACCCGAGGCCGCAGCGGTGGTGGGACGGCAAGGGCTGGACGGCCGACACCCGGCCCGCACCCTCGGACGCCCCGGCACCGCAGGCTCCGGAGGCGGAGCCGACGGCCGCCGCGGCCCCGGGGCCGGGAGCGGCCGGGCAGACCACGGTGCTGGAGGGCGAGGTGCTGGAGAGCGGCCCGACCGTCCGCTACCCGGAGCCGCCGCCCTTCGGCGCCGCCTACGGCTCGCCCGCCGGGCCGCCGCGCAAGGCCCGGCGCAAGCCCTCCAAGCTGGTGCTGGCGACCACCGTCGCCGCCCTGCTCGGCCTGGCCGTCGGTTCGGGGGTCACCTACCTCGCGGTGGACGGCCACGGCGACCGCGCCCCGCGCAGCGCCCGCCCGGCCCCGCAGGGCGGCGGCTACGGCCCGTGGGGCGGCCTCCCGGGCTTCGGCGACCCCGGCAACGGCGGGGGCGGGGACAGCAAGGGCGGCAACGGGGGCAACGGCGGGAACGGCGGGAAGGGCGGCGGCGGGAACGGCAACGGCGGCGGCAAGACCCGCCCGAGCACCGACCAGGCGATCGACGTGGTCAACAAGCTCACCCTGCCGGTCCCGGACGGCTGGGAGGCCGGCACCACCACCGACGGCTACGCCATGCTCAGCGTCGGCTCGTACACCTGCGTGGACGGCAAGAGCACCTGCTCCCTCGGCGGGGCCAACACCGGCCGGATCGACGGCGGCGGCACCGACGCCCAGGCGGCGGCCAAGGCCGACATCGCGGCGGCCGCCAAGGCCGCGTACGGCGACGTCACCGGGCACCAGGAGCTCAAGTCCGAGGCCGTGAAGGTCAACGGCCAGGACGGCTACCTGGTCCGCTGGAAGGTGGACGCGCCCAAGGGCAACAACGGCTACGTGCAGACCGTGGTCTTCCCGTCCGCCGACGGGAAGTCGCTGGTCTCGGTGCACTTCGGCTTCGACATCGCCGACAAGTCGCCGGACGTCGCGGTGATGGACACCATCGTCAAGGGCATCACCGACTACAAGGGCAAGCTGCCGACCATCCCGGGGCTGCCCGGGTCCGGCGGGTCCGGCGGGTCCGGTGCGGGCGCCGGCGGCGCCGGGGGCACCACCACCTGAGCACCGCGCTCCTCACACGGCGGCGGCCCACCCGGGAGGGAACCCTCCGGGTGGGC
>NZ_JBSFJC010000149.1:0-18361 GCF_053597855.1 Kitasatospora sp. NPDC001225 | reverse complement strand
ATCGCCGGCCGCACCGACGAGGCCCTGGACGACCTGGTCGGCTTCTTCGTCAACACCCTGGTGCTGCGCACCGATCTCTCCGGCGACCCGTCCTTCACCGAACTGCTGGGCCGGGTGCGCTCCGACGCGCTGGCCGCGTACGCCCACCAGGACGTGCCGTTCGAGCACCTGGTGGAGGCGCTGAACCCGACCCGGACCCTGGCGCACCACCCGCTGTTCCAGACCATGCTCGCCCTGCAGAACGCGCCGCTCGACGCCTTCGACCTGCCCGGGCTGCGGGTGACGACCGACCTGGTGCACACCGGGACGGCCAAGTGCGACCTGACCTTCATCCTGGCCGAGCAGCCCGAGGGCCTCTCGGGCGTCCTGGAGTACAGCACCGACCTGTTCGACGAGGCCACCGCGGCGGGCATCGTCGACCGGTGGCTGCGGCTGCTGCGCGCCGTCGTCGCCGACCCGGGCCGACGGATCGGCCGGGTGGACGTGCTGTCCGCCGACGAGCTCCGCGCGCTGCTCCCGGCCCGTACCGAGGAGGAGGACGCGCCGGGCAGCAGCCTGACCGCGCTCTTCGAGCGGCAGGTCCGGATCGACCCGGCCGCCGTCGCCCTCACGGACGGTGAAGCAACCTTTTGCTACGGCGAGTTGAATGCCAGGGCCAACCGGCTCGCGCACGCGCTGATCGAGCGGGGCGTGGGCCCGGAGCAGCTGGTGGCCCTGGCCCTGCCGCGCTCGGCGGAGCTGGTCGTGGCCGTCCTCGCGGTGCTCAAGGCCGGCGGCGCCTACGTGCCGGTGGACCCGACGTACCCGGCGGCCCGGATCTCCTACCTGCTCCAGGACACCCGGCCCGCGCTGCTCGTCACCACGAGCGCCGTCGGCGAGCTGCCGGGGGCGGACCACCTGGACCGGCTGCTGCTGGACTCCGCCGACCTGGACGGGCGGCCGGACACCGACCCGGGGGTCGCCGTCGACCCCGGCCACGCCGCCTACGTCATCCACACCTCCGGCTCCACCGGCAACCCCAAGGGCGTCGTGGTCCCGCACCGCAACGTGGTGCGCCTGTTCCGGACGACGGAGGAGCTGTTCGGCTTCACCGCCGACGACGTCTGGACGCTCTTCCACTCCTACGCCTTCGACTTCTCCGTCTGGGAGCTGTGGGGCCCGCTGCTGCACGGCGGCCGCCTCGTGGTCGTGGACCACGAGACCAGCCGCTCGCCCGGCCGCTTCCTGGAACTCCTCGTCCGCGAGCGGGTGACCGTCCTCAACCAGACGCCGTCCGCCTTCTACCAGCTGATGCAGGCGGACACCGAGCAGCCGCGTGAACTCGCCCTGCGCACCGTGGTGTTCGGCGGCGAGGCGCTGGAGCACGCCCGGCTGGCGAGCTGGTACGAGCGGCACCCGGAGGACGCGCCGCGGCTGGTCAACATGTACGGCATCACCGAGACCACCGTGCACGTCACGTACGCCGCGCTCGACCCCGCCGGCACCGGCGCCGGCGGGATCGGCGCGGCCCTCCCGGACCTGCGGACGTACGTGCTCGACGACGGCCTGCGGCCGGTGGCCCCGGGCGTGCCCGGCGAGCTGTACGTCGCGGGCCCCGGCCTGGCGCGCGGCTACCTGAACCGGCCCGGCCTGACCGCCGGACGGTTCGTCGCGGACCCGTTCGGACCGGCGGGCAGCCGGATGTACCGCAGCGGCGACGTGGTGCGCCGCGCGGCCGACGGCGGCCTGAGCTACGTCGGCCGGGCCGACCAGCAGGTGAAGGTGCGCGGCTTCCGGATCGAACTCGGCGAGATCGAGGCGGCGCTGGCCGCGCACCCCGGCGTCGCCCAGGTCGCCGTCCTCGCCCGGCAGGACCGCGCCGACGACACCCGGCTGGTCGCCTACCTGGTGCCGGCCCCGGGCGCCGAACCGCGCCCGGCCGAGCTGCGCGAGCACCTCTCCGAGCGGCTGCCGGAGCACATGGTGCCCTCGGCCTTCGTCGCGCTGGACGCGCTGCCGCTGACCGCCAACGGCAAGCTGGACCACCGGGCCCTGCCCGCCCCCGACCTCGCCCCGGCCACCACCGGCCGCGCCCCGCGCACCCCGCAGGAGCAGGTGCTCTGCGAGCTGTTCGCCGAGGTCCTGGGCGTGGCGTCGGCCGGCGTCGAGGACGGCTTCTTCGACCTCGGCGGGCACTCCCTGCTCGCCACCCGCCTGGCCGCCCGGATCCGCGCGACGCTCGGCGTGGAGATGCCGCTGCGCACCCTGTTCGAGGCGCCGACCCCGGCCGCCCTGGCCGCCGCCCTGGTGGCGGCCGGACCGGCGCAGACCGCCCTGGTGCGGCGCGAGCGCCCCGAGGCGGTCCCGCTGTCCTTCGCGCAGCGGCGGCTCTGGTTCCTGCACCAGCTGGAGGGCGCCGGCGCGAACTACCACATCGCGCTGGCCTGGCGGCTGTCCGGGGAGCTGGACCGGCGGGCCCTGGAGGCCGCCCTCGCGGACGTGGTCGGACGGCACGAGAGCCTGCGGACCGTCTTCCCGGCCGTCGACGGCGTCCCGCACCAGCGGGTGCTGGACGTCGTGGCGGCCCGCCCGCGGCTGCTCGTGAGCCGAGCCACGGAGGCCGGGCTGCCCACCCTGATGGCGGCGGCGAAGGACCGGCCGTTCGACCTGGCGGCCGACGCGCCGCTGCGGGTCGAGCTGTTCGAACTGGCGCCGGACGAGCACGTGTTCCAGCTGGTGCTCCACCACATCGCGGGTGACGGCTGGTCGCTGGGCCCGCTCACGCAGGACCTGACCGCCGCCTACGCGGCGCGCTGCCGCGGCGGGGCACCGCGGTGGGAGGGCCTGCCGGTCCAGTACGCCGACTACACCCTGTGGCAGCACGAGCTGCTCGGCGACTCCACCGACCCGGACAGTCCGTTCGCCCGCCAGGCGGCTTACTGGACGCGGCAGTTGGCCGGCCTCCCGGAGCGGATCCAGCTGCCCGCCGACCGGCCCCGCCCTGCCGTCGCCTCGCACCGGGGCGGCTTCGTGCACGCCGGACTGGACGCCGAACTGCACCGTGCGCTGCGCGCGCTCGCCCGCGAGCACGGCACCAGTCTCTTCATGGTCCTCCAGGCCGGCCTGGCGGCGCTGTTGGGCAAGCTCGGCGCGGGCGACGACATCCCGGTCGGCAGCCCGGTCGCCGGCCGGACCGACCAGGCGCTGGACGAGCTGGTCGGCTACTTCGTCAACACCCTGGTCTTCCGCACCGACACCTCGGGCGATCCGACCTTCGCCGAACTGCTGGACCGGGTCCGGGACACCTCGCTGGCCGGGTACGCCCACCAGGACCTGCCGTTCGAGCACCTGGTCGAGGCCCTCAACCCGGTGCGCTCGCTGGCGCACCACCCGCTGTTCCAGGTCATGCTGGTGCTGCAGAACGCGCCCCGGGCCGACTTCGCGCCGCCCGGGCTGCACGTCGACGACATGCCGTTGACGACGACCACCGCCAAGCTCGACCTGATCTTCACCCTGTCCGAGCGGCAGGCGCCGGACGGTTCCCCGGAGGGGATCGACGGGCTCGTCGAGTACGCCGGCGACCTCTACGACCCGGCCACCGTCGAGACGATGTTCGGGCGCCTGGAGCGGCTGCTCCGCGCCGTGGTCGCCGACCCGCGGCGGCGGCTCAGCCGGTACGGCCTGCTCTCCGCCGAGGAGCACGGCGACCTGGCGGCCCTGGGCACCGGACCGGAGGTGGAGCTCCCGGCCGCGAGCGTGCCGGAGCTGTTCCGGGCGCAGGTGCGGGCGACGCCGGACCAGGTGGCGCTGGTGAGCGGGGACGGATCGCTGACGTACGAGGAGCTGGACGCGCGGGCGAACCGGCTGGCGCACGCCCTGATCGCCCGGGGCGCGGGGCCGGAGCGGCTGGTGGCGGTCGCCCTGCCGAGGTCGGCCGAACTGGTCGTGGCGATCCTCGCCGTGCTGCGGACCGGGGCGGCCTACGTCCCGGTCGATCCCGAGTACCCGGCCGCGCGGATAGGGCACATGCTGGACGACGCCGGCCCGGTCCTGGTGGTGACCGACGCCCGGACCCGGGACGGGCTGCCGGAGGCCGGTCCGGCCGGGTGGCTGGTGCTCGACGACCCGGCGACGGCCGCCCTGGTGGCCGACTGCCCGGCGACGGACCCGCTGGTCGCCATCGACCCGGGGCACCCGGCCTACGTGATCTACACCTCCGGTTCCACCGGCAGGCCCAAGGGCGTGCTGTCGACCCACGGCGGCCTGCTCAACCTCTTCGTCAGCCAGCGTCCGCTGCTGTTCCCCCGGGGGACGAAGGAGCGGCTGCGCATCGGGCTGACCACCTCGGTGTCGTTCGACGCCTCCTGCGACCAGCTGTCCAGCCTGTACGCGGGCCACGAACTGCACGTCCTGGACGAGGCGACCTGGTCCGACCCGGACGCCTTCGTCGACTACGTCAGGCGCGCCGGGCTGGACTACGTCAACGCCACCCCGTCCTACCTGCACGAGCTCGTCGCCCGGGGACTCCTGGACGACCCGGAGCGCCGTCCCTCGGTGGTCTCGATGGGCGGGGAGGCCGTTCCGGACCGACTGTGGGAGCGGCTGCGGGCCGTCGAGGGCGTGTCCTGCCTGAACTACTACGGGCCGTCCGAATGTACGGTGGACGCCGTCGTCGCAGCGCTGGGATCGAGTCCGCGCCCGGTGATCGGCCGGCCGCTCGGGGGCCTCCGGCTGTACGTCCTCGACGGCACGCTGCGCCCGGTGCCCGCGGGCGTGGCGGGCGAGCTGTACCTCGCCGGGGCGGGCCTGGCCCGCGGCTACCTGAACCGGCCGGGCCTCACCGCCGGCCGCTTCGTGGCGGACCCGTTCGGTCCGAGCGGCACGCGCATGTACCGCACCGGCGACCTGGTCCGCTGGGGCGCCGACCGGAACCTGGAGTTCCTCGGCCGGACCGACGACCAGGTGAAGGTGCGCGGCTTCCGGATCGAACTCGGCGAGGTCGAGGCGGCGTTGGCGGAACACCCGCAGGTCGCCCAGGTCGCCGTGACCGTCCGGGAGGACCGGGCCGGGGACGCGCGGCTGGTCGCCTACCCGGTGGCCGTCACCGGGGCGGAACTCCGGCCGGAGGAGCTGCGGGCGCACCTGCGCGAGCGACTGCCGGAGTACATGGTCCCGACCGCCTTCGTGCCCCTGGGGAGCCTGCCGCTGACCGCCACCGGCAAGCTGGACCGGCGCGCGCTGCCCGCACCCGTCCACACCGCGCCGACGACCGGCCGCGCGCCGCGCACCCCGCAGGAGCAGGTCCTCGCCGAGCTGTTCGCCGAGGTGCTGGGCGTGGCCGAGGTCGGGGCCGACGACGACTTCTTCGACCTCGGCGGGCACTCCCTGCTCGCCACCCGGCTGGTCGCCCGGGCGCGGGCCGCCCTCGGGGTGGAACTGGAGCTGCGCGCCCTCTTCGAGACGCCGACGGTGGCCGGGCTGGCCGCCGGCCTCGGCGGGGCCGGCCGGGCCCGGCTCGCCCTGGAACGGGTGGAGCGGCCCGCGCTGGTGCCGCTGTCGTCCGCCCAGCGGAGGCTGTGGTTCCTGCGCCAGCTGGAGGGCGCCGACTCCGTCTACAACATGCCGCTCGCGTGGCGGCTCTCGGGACCGCTGGACCTGGCGGCCCTGGAGGCGGCGCTGGGCGACGTCAGTGCCCGGCACGAGACCCTGCGCACCGTCTTCCCGGCCGTGGACGGGGTTCCGCACCAGCAGGTGCTGCCCGCCGGAGCGGCACGCCCGACGCTGTCGGTCACCCCGGTCGACGAACCGGCCCTGCCGGAACGGCTGGCGGCGGCAGCGGCGCGCGGATTCGACCTCGCGGCCGAACCGCCGCTGCGCGCCGAGGTGTTCGAGCTCTCGGCGGAGGAGCACGTGCTGCTCCTGGTGATGCACCACATCGCCGGTGACGGCTGGTCGCTGGGCCCGCTGGCGGCCGACCTGGCCACCGCGTACGCGGCCCGCCGCCGGGGCGAGGAGCCGCGGTGGGCGCCGCTGCCCGTGCAGTACGCCGACTACACGCTCTGGCAGCGCGACCTGCTCGGCGACGCGGCGGACCCGGACAGCCTGTTCGCCCGCCAGGCGGACCACTGGACGCGGACACTGGCCGGCCTGCCGGAGCAGCTCCGGCTCCCCGCCGACCGCCACCGCCCCGCGACCCCGTCCTACGCCGGCGGCCACCTCGACGTCGAACTGGACGCCGAACTGCACGCCGGACTGGTCCGGCTGGGCCGGGAGCACGGCGCCAGCGTCTACATGGTGCTGCAGGCCGCCCTGGCCTCGCTGCTGGACAAGCTCGGCGCGGGCACCGACATCCCGGTCGGCAGCCTGATCGCCGGCCGGACCGACCAGGCGCTGGACGACCTCGTCGGCTTCTTCGTCAACACCCTGGTGCTGCGCACCGACACCGGCGGCGACCCGACCTTCGCCGAGCTGCTCGGCCGGGTCCGGGAGGGCGCGCTCGGCTCGTACGCCCACCAGGACCTGCCCTTCGAGCACGTCGTCGAGGCCCTCAACCCGGCCCGGTCGCTCACCCGCCAGCCGCTCTTCCAGGTGCTGCTCGCGCTGCAGAACGTGCCCCGTACCGAGTTCGCGCTGGACGGTCTGGACTCCGAGATCCTCCTGGTGCGCACGCCCACCGCGATGTTCGACCTCGGCTTCCACCTGCTGGAGCACGGCGGCACCGGCGGGCCGGCCGAGGGCATCGTCGGGCGGGTCGAGTACAGCACCGACCTGTTCGACCCCGCCACGGTGGAGACGCTGCTCGCCCGGTGGCTGCGGCTGCTGGCGGCGGTGGTCGCCGAGCCGGACCGGCCGCTGAGCCGGATCGACGTCCTCACCGCCGAGGAGCGGCACGAGCTGCTGGTCGCCCGCAACGACACCGCCCGCCCGGCGCCCGTCGAGACCCTGCCCGCCCTGTTCGAGGCGCGGGTCCGGGCGACCCCGGAGGCCCCGGCCGTGGTGTTCGAGGAGGCCGTGCTCACGTACGGCGAGCTGAACGCCCGGGCCAACCGGCTGGCGCACGCGCTGATCGCGAGGGGCGTCGGGCCGGAGCAGACCGTCGCCCTGCGGCTGCCGCGCTCGGCCGAGCTGGTGGTCGCCGTCCTCGCCGTCCTCAAGACCGGTGCGGCGTACCTGCCGGTCGACCCGGACTACCCGGCCGCCCGCATCGCGTACATGCTGGAGGACGCCCGGCCGGCCGTCGTGCTCGACGACCTCGCGGCCGTCACACCGGACGGGGACCACCCGGAGACCGACCCCGTCGTCACCGTGGACGCACGGCACCCGGCCTACGTCATCTACACCTCGGGCTCCACCGGCCGGCCCAAGGCCGTGGTGATGCCCGCCGCCGGGCTGCTGAACCTGCTGGAGTGGCACCACGAGGCCGTCGGCGGCGAACCCGGCACGCGCACCGCGCAGTTCACCGCGATCAGCTTCGACGTCTCGGTGCAGGAGATGCTCTCCGCGCTGCTGTACGGCAAGACCCTGGTGGTGCCGACGGAGGAGCAGCGCCGCAGCGCCGAGCTGTTCGCCCAGTGGCTGGACCGGCACGGGGTCGAGGAGCTGTTCGCGCCCAACCTGGTGGTCGAGGCGCTCGCCGAGGCCGCCGAGGAGGCCGGGCTGGAGCTGCCGCACCTGCGGCTGGTCGCCCAGGCCGGTGAGGCGATGCGCCTGAGCGGTGCGGTGCGCCGCTTCCAGGGCCGTCGGCCCGGCCGGGTGCTGCACAACCACTACGGCCCGGCCGAGACCCATGTGATCACCGCCTACCCGCTGCCGGCCGACCCGGCGGACTGCCCGCTGCCGGTGCCGATCGGCCGTCCGATCGCCAACTGCCGCGTCTATGTGCTGGATTCGGCCCTGCGCCCGGTCGCCCCCGGGGTGCTGGGCGAGCTGTACCTGGCCGGGGCGGGTCTGGCCCGGGGCTACCTGAACCGGCCCGGGCTCACCGCCGGACGCTTCGTCGCCGACCCGTACGGTCCGGCGGGCAGCCGGATGTACCGCACCGGCGACCTGGTGCGCTGGCGGGCCGACGGGGAGCTGGAGTTCGCCGGCCGGGTGGACCACCAGGTGAAGGTCCGCGGCTTCCGGGTCGAACCGGGCGAGATCGAGGCCGAGCTGACCGCCCACCCGGGCGTCGCCCAGGTCGCGGTGCTCGCCCGCGAGGACCGGATCGTCGCGTACGTCGTCCCGTCGGCCGGGAGCGGGGCGAGCGCGGCGGAGCTGGCGGCGTACCTGCGCGGCCGGGTGCCGGACTACCTGGTGCCGTCCGCGTTCATGCTGCTCGACGTGCTGCCGCTGACGCCGAACGGGAAGCTGGACCGGGCGGCGCTGCCCGCGCCCGAGGCCACCGCCAGGGAGACGGGCCGGGCGCCGCGCACGCCGCAGGAGCAGATCCTGTGCGAGCTGTTCGCCGAGGTGCTGGGCCTGGCCCGGGTCGGGGTCGACGAGGACTTCTTCGCGCTGGGCGGGCACTCCCTGCTCGCCACCCGGCTGGTATCCCGGGTCCGGGCGACCCTCGGGGTCGAGCTGGAGCTGCGCAGCCTGTTCCGGACCCCGACAGCCGCTGGGCTGGCCGCCGGGCTGCACGACGCCGGCACCGCGCGGCAGGCGCTGGTGCCCAGGCCGCGCCGGGAGGAACCGCTTCCGCTGTCCTTCGCCCAGCGCCGGCTCTGGTTCCTCCAGCAGTTCGGGGCGCCCAGCGCCACGTACCACATGCCGCTGGCCCTGCGGCTCTCCGGCCGCCTCGACCGGGCCGCGCTGAGCACCGCGCTCGCGGACGTGGTGGCCCGGCACGAGACCCTGCGCACGGTGTTCCCGCAGACCGCCGGAATCCCGTTCCAGCGGGTGCTGGACAGCACCGAGGCCGCCGTCCCGCTGACCGTCCGCGCGGCCGGCGAGGCGGAGGTGCCCGCGCTGCTGCGCGAGGCCGCGGTGCGCGGCTTCGACCTGACCTCGGAAGTGCCGCTGCGGGCCGAGCTGTTCGCGGTCGCGCCGGACGAGCACGTGCTGATGCTGGTCATGCACCACATCGTCGGGGACGGCTGGTCGATGGGCCCGCTGGCCCGCGACCTGGCCACCGCCTACACCACCCGCCAGGGCGGCGGGGCGCCGGACTGGCCGCCGCTGCCGGTGACGTACGGCGACTACACCCTGTGGCAGCACGAGATCCTCGGCGACGAGCACGACGCCGACAGCCTGTTCGCCCGCCAGGTCGCCTACTGGAAGGAGGCGCTGGCCGGGCTGCCCGAGCAGCTCCCGCTGCCCGCGGACCGGCCGCGCCCGGCCGCCATGTCGTACGGCGGCGACCTGCTGGAGGTCAGGCTCGACGCCGAACTGCACGCGGCACTGGTGGAGTTGGCGCGACGCTCGGGTGCGACCCTGTTCATGGTGCTGCAGGCCGCGCTGGCGGCGCTGTACACGCGGCTCGGCGCGGGCACGGACATCCCGATCGGCTCGCCGATCGCGGGCCGGACCGACGAGGCGCTCGACGAGCTGGTCGGGTTCTTCATCAACACCCTGGTGCTGCGGACGGACACCAGCGGAGACCCGAGCTTCGCAGAACTGCTCGGGCGGGTGCGGGAGACGGCGCTGTCGGCGTACGCGCACCAGGACGTGCCCTTCGAGCACCTGGTGGAGGCGCTGAACCCGTCCCGCTCGCTCTCCCACCACCCGCTGTACCAGACCGGGCTGGTCGTCCAGAACGCGCCGGGCGGCGACTTCGAACTGCCGGGCGTCCGGGTCTCCGGGGTGAACGTCCTCACCGGGACCGCGCGGCTCGACCTGACCTTCGGGTTCGCGGAGGAGCACGGGCCCGACGGCGCGCCGGCCGGGCTCAGCGGCGCGGTCGAGTACAGCACCGACCTGTTCGACCGCTCGACGGTCGAGGCCCTGGTCGCCCGCTGGACCCGCCTGCTGACCGCGGTGGCCGCCGCACCCGAGCAGCCGATCGGCTCGGTCGACCTGCTGTCGGCCGAGGAGCGGCACGAGCTGCTGCCCGCCGTCGAGGGCGGGGCGACCGGGGCGAGCCTGCCGGAGCTGTTCGCGGCACGGGTGGCGGCAGAGCCGGACGCGGTCGCGCTGGTCTGCGGCGAGGCCGAGTTGACGTACCGGGAGCTGGACGTCCGGGCGAACCGGTTCGCGCACGCGCTGATCGCCCGGGGCGTGGGCCCTGAGCGGCTGGTGGCGGTGGCGCTGCCGCGCTCGGTGGAGTCGGTGGTGGCGGTCCTCGGCGTGCTGAAGGCCGGAGCGGCGTACCTGCCGGTGGATCCGGCGTACCCGCGGGCGCGGATCGACTTCATGCTGGCGGACGCCCGGCCGGTGCTGGTGGTCGACGACGCCGCCATGGTGGTCGGGGGCGACGGGCCGGAGAGCGACCCGGAGGTCGCGCTCGACGTCCGGCACCCGGCGTACGTGATCTACACCTCGGGTTCGACCGGCCGCCCCAAGGGCGTTGTGGTCAGCCACGGTGGCGTGGCGGGCCTGGCGGCGGCGCAGGTCGAGCGCCTCGGCGTCGGGCCGGGCAGCAGGGTGCTGCAGTTCGCCTCGCCCAGCTTCGACGCGTCGTTCTGGGACGTCTGCAGCGCCCTGCTCAGCGGCGCCGCCCTCGTCCTGGCCTCGGCCGAGGCCCCGCTGGAGTCGCTGACGGACCGCCGGCTCGGTGTCACCCATGTGACCCTGCCGCCTTCGGCCCTGGCGGCGGTGGACGGTGCCGAGGTCACGGCCGGCACCCTGGTGGTGGCGGGTGAGGCGTGCCCGCCGGAGCTGGTGGCGCGCTGGGCGCCGGGCCGGCGGATGATCAACGCGTACGGCCCGACGGAGACGACGGTCTGCGCGACGATGAGCGACCCGCTGGCGCCGGGAGCGGGTGCACCGCCGATCGGCCGTGCGGTCGCGGGCTTCCGGGTCTACGTGCTGGACGACCGGCTGCGCTTGGTGCCGCCGGGTGTGCAGGGGGAGTTGTACGTCGCCGGTGCGGGTCTGGCCCGGGGCTACCTGGACCGGCGGGGCCTGACGGCTGGGCGGTTCGTGGCCTGCCCGTTCGAGCCGGGGGAGCGGATGTACCGCACCGGAGACCTGGTGCTTCGGCGCGCCGACGGTGAGCTGGAGTACGTCGGCCGCGCCGATGACCAGGTGAAGGTCCGTGGCTTCCGGATCGAACTCGGCGAGATCGAGGCGGCCCTGGCCGGGCACCCCGCCGTCGCGCAGTCGACGGTCCTGGCCCGGGACGAGCGCCTCGTCGGCTACGTGGTTCCGAGGCCCGGCGCTTCCGCCCGTCCGGCGGAGCTGGCGGCGCACCTGCGCGAGCGCCTGCCGGACTACCTGGTGCCGTCCGCCTTCGTGCTGCTGGAGGCGCTGCCGCTGACGCCGAACGGGAAGCTGGACCGGGCGGCGCTCCCCGCGCCCGAGTCCGTGCCCACGGCGGCGGGCCGGGCGCCGCGCACCCCGCAGGAGCAGATCCTCTGCGAGCTGTTCGCCGAGGTGCTGGGCCGGCCCCAGGTCGGGGTCGACGAGGACTTCTTCGACCTCGGCGGGCACTCCCTGCTCGCCACCCGGCTGGCCGCCAGGGTGCGCTCGGTGCTCGGCGTGGAGCTGGGGCTGCGCACGCTGTTCCAGACGTCCACGGTGGCGGGTCTGGCGGGGGCGCTGGCCGAGGCGGGCAGTGCCCGCCCGACGCTGGCCGTACGGGAGCGGCCGCAGGCCGTGCCGCTGTCCTTCGCCCAGCGCCGGCTCTGGTTCCTGCACCGGATGGACGGCGCGGCCGCGACGTACCACATCCCGCTGGCCCTCCAGCTGACCGGGACGCTCGACCGGGCGGCGCTGGACGAGGCGCTGGCCGACGTGGCGGCCCGGCACGAGAGCCTGCGGACGGTGTTCCCGGAGGTGGACGGCGTCCCGTGCCAGCGGGTCCTGGACCCGGCCGAGGCCCGGCCCCGGGCCGGGCTGACCGAGGTCCCGCAGGACGAACTGCACGGCCGGCTCGCCGAGTTCGCCCGGCGGCCCTTCGACCTGGCGGCGGAGCCGCCGCTGCGGGCGGAGCTGTTCGCGGTCGCGCCGGACGAGCACGTGCTGTTGCTGGTGATGCACCACATCGCCGGTGACGGCTGGTCCACCGGCCCGCTGGCCCGCGACCTCGCCGAGGCGTACGCCGCCCGGAGCGCGGGCCGCGCGCCGGGCTGGTCGGACCTGCCGGTGCAGTACGCCGACTACACGCTCTGGCAGCGCGACCTGCTCGGCGACGCCGCCGACCCGCAGAGCCGGTTCGCCGAGCAGCTCGACTACTGGAAGCGCCAGCTGTCCGACCTGCCGGAGCTGCTCCAGCTGCCCGCCGACCGGCCGCGGCCGGCCGTCGCCGGCTGGCACGGGGACCACGTCGGCCTGGAGCTGAGCCCCGAACTGCACGCCGCGCTGACCGAGTTGGCGCGGACCACCGGCACCAGTCTGTTCATGGTGCTGCAGGCGGCGCTGGCGGCGCTGTACACGCGGCTGGGCGCGGGCACGGACATCCCGATCGGTTCGCCGATCGCGGGCCGGACCGACGAGGCGCTGGACGAGCTGGTCGGGTTCTTCGTGAACACCCTGGTGCTGCGGACGGACACCAGCGGCGATCCGAGCTTCACCGAACTGCTCGAGCGGGTGCGGGAGGCGGCGCTGTCGGCGTACGCGCACCAGGACGTGCCGTTCGAGCACCTGGTCGAGGTGTTGAACCCGTCCCGGTCGCTGTCGCACCACCCGCTGTTCCAGACCATCCTGGCCGTGCAGAACGCCCCGATGGGCCGGTTCTCGCTGCCGGGCCTGGAGGTGGCCACCTACGCGGTGGCCACCGGAACGGCCAAGTTCGACCTCGGGGTGAGCCTCGTCGAGCAGTTCGGTCCGGACGGGAGCCCGGCCGGGATCGTCGGCGCGGCGGAGTACGCCACCGACCTGTTCGACCGCTCGACGGTCGAGGCCCTGGTACGGCGCTGGACGCTCCTGCTGGAGGCCGTCACCGCCGACCCGGACCGGTCGATCGGCGCGGTCGACCTCCTCGACGGCGAGGAGCGGCACCGGCTGCTGGAGCGCGGCAACGCGACCGCCCGTGAGGTGGCCGCGGTTCCGGTGCCGGAGGCCTTCGCGGCGCAGGTGGCGGCGACGCCGGACGCGGTGGCCCTCGTCCGGGGCGACGTCGAGCTGACGTACCGTCAATTGAACGCCCGGGCCAATCGGTTCGCTCACGCGCTGATCGCCCAGGGGGTGGGGCCAGAGCAGCTGGTGGCGGTGGCGCTGCCGCGCTCGGTGGAAGCCGTGGTCGCCGTCCTGGGCGTGCTGAAGGCCGGAGCGGTGTACCTGCCGGTGGATCCGGCGTACCCGCGGGCGCGGATCGACTTCATGCTGGCGGACGCCCGCCCGGCGCTGCTGGTCGACGACCCCGCCATGGTGGTCGGGGGCGACGGGCCGGAGACCGACCCGGAGGTCGCTCTCGACGTCCGGCACCCGGCGTACGTGATCTACACCTCGGGTTCGACCGGCCGTCCCAAGGGCGTCGTGGTCCCCCACGGCGGTGTCGCGAGCCTGGTCGCCGCCCAGATCGAGCGGTTCGTGATCGAGCCCGGCAGCCGGGTGCTGCAGTTCGCCTCGCCGAGCTTCGACGCCTCGGTGTCGGAGATCTACACCGCCCTGCTGCGCGGCGCGGCCCTGGTGCTGCCCCCGGCGGGGGACCCGGTCGCCGCACTGGCCGACCCGGGCCTCGCGGTCACCCATGTGACCGTGCCGCCGTCCGTCCTGGCGGCCGTGCCGGAGGGCTCGGTGGCGGTGTCGACGCTGGTGGTGGCGGGGGAGGCGTGCCCGCCGGAGCTGGTGGCGCGCTGGGCGCCGGGCCGGCGGATGATCAACGCGTACGGCCCGACCGAGACCACGGTCTGCGCGACGATGAGCGACCCGCTGACGGCGGGAGCGGGTGTGCCGCCGATCGGCCGGCCGATCGCCAACGCCCGGGTGTACGTGCTGGACGACCGGCTGCGGCCGGTGCCGCCCGGCGTGCCCGGTGAGCTCTACGTCGCCGGTGCGGGTCTGGCCCGCGGCTACCTGGACCGCCCGGGGCTGACGGCGGGCCGGTTCGTGGCCTGCCCGTTCGAGCCGGGCGCCCGGATGTACCGCACCGGCGACCTGGTCCGCTGGCTCGGTGACGGGCAGCTGGAGTACGTCGGCCGCGCCGACGAGCAGGTGAAGGTGCGCGGCTTCCGGGTCGAGCCCGGCGAGGTCGAGACGGCCCTGGCCGCACACCCCGCCGTCGCCCGGGCCGCCGTCCTCGCCCAGGACGACCGGCTCGTCGGCTACGTCGTCCCCCGCCAGGAGGAGGCCCGCGACAGCGCCCTGGAAGCGGACCACGTGGGTGAGTGGCAGGACATCTACGACGCCCTGCCGATCGTTCCCGAGGACGCCGGCTTCGGCCAGAACTTCGTGGGCTGGAACAGCAGTTACGACGCCAGCCCGATCCCGGTCGAGCAGATGCGGGAGTGGCGGGACGCCACGGTGGCCCGCATCCTGGCCCTGCGCCCCCGCCGGGTGCTGGAGGTCGGCGTCGGCACCGGTCTGCTGCTCTCGCAGGTCGCACCGCACTGCGAGACGTACTTCGCGACCGACTTCTCCGCCACCGCGATCGACGCGCTGGCCGCCCAGGTCGCCCAGCAGGAGGAGCTGACCGGCCGGGTCGTCCTGCAGACCCGCCCGGCGCACGACACCGACGGGCTTCCGGCCGGGGAGTTCGACACCATCGTGATCAACTCGGTGGTGCAGTACTTCCCGTCCGCCGACTACCTCGCCGACGTGATCGGGAAGCTGATGGGGCTGCTGGCCCCCGGCGGCGCGCTCTTCGTCGGCGACGTCCGCAACCTGCGGCTGCTCCGTCCGCTGGCCACCGCCGTCCAGCTCCACCGGGTCGGCGAAGGTGCGGACCTCACTTCGGTGCGCCGCACGGTGGAGCAGGCCCTGCGGGTGGAGAAGGAGCTCCTGGTCGACCCGGACTTCTTCACCGCCCTGCGGGAGCACGGTACGGACATCGGCACGGCGGTCGTCGAGGTCAAGCGCGGCCGCCACCACAACGAGCTGACCCGTTACCGCTACGACGTGACGCTGCACAAGCCGCCGGTCACCCCGGCGGCCCCGGAGCGGTCCCTCGAACTGGCCTGGGGCCGGCAGGTCGCCGGTCCGGCCGAACTGCGCGAGCTGCTCGCCCAGTCGCCCCTCGGAGCGCTGCGGATCACCGGGGTGCCGAACCGCCGGGTGACGCGGGAGGCCGCACTGGCCCGGGCGGTGCAGGACGGCGACGGCTCGCTCGCCGAGCTGCTGGAACGCCTGCATGCCCCCGAGGATGCCGACCTGCCCGACCCGGAGGACTTCCACGCCCTCGGCTCGGAGTTCGGCCGCTCGACGGCCGTCACCTGGTCGGCCACCGCGGGGGACGCCGTGGACGTCGTCTTCACCGACCCCCGGGCGCTCCACGGCTCCCCGGTCGAGGCGTACCGGCCGGCGCGGGCCACGGGTGCGCAGCTGTCCTCGCTGACCAACCGCCCGACCGGCAACCGGGGCACCAGCGCCCTCCTGGGCGAACTCCGTGACTGGCTGCGGGACCGGCTGCCCGACTACCTGGTCCCCTCGGCGTTCGTGGCGCTGGAGGCGCTGCCCCTGACGGCCAACGGCAAGCTCGACCGCCGCGCGCTGCCCGCCCCCGACCTCGGCCCGGTCGCGGTCGGACGGGCGCCGCGCACCCCGCAGGAGCAGCTCCTCGCCGAGCTGTTCGCCGAGGTGCTGGGCCTGGCACAGGTCGGCGTCGACGACGGCTTCTTCGACCTGGGCGGGCACTCCCTGCTGGCGACCCGACTGGCCTCCCGGGTCCGGGCGACCCTCGGCGCGGAGCTGGAGGTCCGGACGCTGTTCGAGACGCCCACCGTGGCCGGGCTGGCCGCCCGCCTGGACGGCTCCGGAGCGGCGCGGCCCGCACTGACCGCCCAGGCCCGCCCCGACCGGGTGCCGCTCTCCTTCGCCCAGCGCCGTCTCTGGTTCCTGCACCGGATGGACGGGCCGAGCGCCACCTACAACATGCCGCTCGCACTCAGCCTGACCGGCGAGCTGGACCGCCCGGCCCTGCACGCCGCGCTCGCGGACGTGGTGGCCCGGCACGAGAGCCTGCGGACGGTGTTCCGTGAGACGGACGGCGTGCCGTACCAGGTCGTGCTGAGCGCCGAGCAGGCGCGCCCCGCACTGCCGGTGGTGGAGATCGACGAGAGCGCCCTGGCCGGACGCCTGGCGGAGACGGCCGGGTGCGGCTTCGACCTGGCCGCGGAGCCGCCGGTCCGGGCGGAGCTGTACGCCCTCGCCCCCGACCGGCACGCCCTGCTGGTCGTGGTGCACCACATCGCCGCCGACGGTTGGTCGATGGGCCCGCTCTCCGGTGACCTCGCCGCGGCCTACGCGGCCCGCTGCCGCGGCGAGGCCCCGCAGTGGTCCCCACTGCCGGTGCAGTACGCCGACTACAGCGCCTGGCAGCGCGACCTGCTCGGCGACGCCGCCGACCCGGACAGCCTGTTCGCCCGGCAACTGGCCTACTGGAAGGAGGAGCTGGCCGGCGTCCCGCAGCAACTTCAGCTGCCCGCCGACCGGCCCCGGCCGCCGGTGGCCTCCCAGCGCGGCGACGGGGTCGCGGTCCGGCTCGACGCCGAACTGCACCAGGCCCTGCGGGACCTGGCCGCCGCGCGCGGCGCCAGCATGTTCATGGTGCTCCAGGCCGGACTCGCGGCCCTGCTCACCCGGCTCGGCGCCGGCACGGACATCCCGGTCGGCAGCCCGATCGCCGGCCGGACCGACCAGGCGCTGGACGAGCTGGTCGGGTTCTTCGTCAACACCCTGGTGCTGCGCACCGACACCGGCGGCGACCCGTCCTTCGCCGAACTGCTCGGCAGGGTCCGACAGAAGGCGCTCGGCGCGTACGACCACCAGGACGTGCCGTTCGAGTACCTGGTCGAGGTGGTCAACCCCGCGCGGTCGCTGGCCCACCACCCGCTGTTCCAGATCATGCTGGCCCTGCAGAACGCGCCGGTCGGCGAGTTCGCGCTGCCGGGGCTGGAGACCGGCCACCTGGCGGCGCCGACCGGCACCTCCCGGGTCGACCTGACCTTCAGCCTGGCCGAGCGGTTCGGCCCGGACGGCGCCCCCGACGGCCTGGTCGGCGCGGTGGAGTACGCCACCGACCTGTTCGACGCGCCCACCGTGGAGCTGCTGTTCGAGCGCCTGGCCCGGCTGCTGCGCGCGGCGGTCGCCGACCCGGACCGGCCGATCAGCCGGATCGACATCATGCCCGCCGAGGAGCGCCGCCGACTGCTCGCCGGGTCCACCGGTGTCGCGGCCGAGCTGCCCCGGGCCGCGGTGCCGGAGCTGTTCGCCCGCCAGGTGCGGGCCACCCCGGAGGCGGTCGCGGTCGTCGCGGGCGGCACCGAGCTGACCTACGCGCAGCTCGACCAGCGGGCCGGCCGCCTGGCGCGGGCGCTGATCCGCCAGGGCGTACGGCCGGAGACGCCGGTCGCGGTCATGCTGGACCGCTCGGCGGAGCTGGTCGTGGCGATCCTGGCGATCATCAAGGCCGGCGGCGCCTACGTGCCGCTGGACCCGCGCTTCCCCTCCTCCCGGGTCGACCTGATCCTGCGGGAGAGCGGGGCCGCCCTGGTGCTCACCCGGGAGGTGCTCACCGCACTGGAGCGGTCCGCGGCCGCCGATCCGTCCGACGTCGAAGTCCCCTGTGTGCCAGAGCAGTTGGCGTACATCATGTACACCTCCGGCTCGACCGGCCGGCCGAAGGGCGTGGCCGTCACCCACCGCGACGTGGTGGGCCTCGCGCTCACCCCCGAGTGGCGGGGCGGCGGACACGCGCGGGTGCTGATGCACTCCCCGACGGCCTTCGACCTCTCCACCTACGAGCTGTGGGTGCCGCTGCTCAACGGCGGCCGGGTCGTCGTGGCGCCGCCGGAGCAGCTCGACCTCGACCTGCTCCAGCACACCATCACCGCGCACGGGGTGACCGGACTGTGGCTCACGGCCGGACTGTTCCGCCTGGTCGCCGAGGAGCGCCCGGGCCTGCTCGCCGGGGTCCGCGAGGTGTGGACCGGCGGCGACGTGGTCTCCCCGGCCGCCGTCGCCCGGGTGCGGGAGGCCTGCCCCGGCATCGAGGTGGTCAACGGCTACGGGCCCACCGAGGCCACCACCCTGGCCACCCGGCACCCGGTACCACCGACTGTCGGCTGCTGGCCGGCCCGGTGGTGGACTTCAACGTGATGACGCGCCGCGGGCGGGTCGAGGCCGCGGTCGACCTGGCCACCGC
>NZ_JBSFJC010000148.1:0-18416 GCF_053597855.1 Kitasatospora sp. NPDC001225 | reverse complement strand
GTTCCCGCACAGATGCTTCGGACGCATCTCGAATCTCCGAGATGCTCACCTTGAATAGGCCGATCCGATCTTGATCGTTCTCAGTAAGGTCTGAGCACGTCCATCACCCGATCGGCGGTGGCTGTACCTCCACCGGTCCCGTCGGCTCCGCGCGCGGGCGCCGGGCCGGTCCGGTCGCGTTCCAGTCTGCGTGGACCGGAATGAGACCGAGTCCCCAGCCGCCGGCCACGAGCAGCCCCAGCGCCGCACCGTCGGTCAGCTGTCCCCGGACCACCAGGAGCCACCAGGCGAGCCCGGCCGCCGAGGCCGCCAGCACCCACCGCACCGGACGCCGTACCCGGAGGAACAGCCGCGCCCGGGCCCGTATTCGGGCCATCGGGCGCGTCTGCGCGTCTGTTCGCACGACCGCCCTCCCTTCGCTCGTCCCGGGCAGGGGCGCCCGGGAGTCGAGGCCGGGATCAGGCGGCGACCACGTCCATCGCGGCGGCCTTGGGCGACATGTTCGCCCGGTCGGTGCCGGGGGCGGGCAGCGGAACCGGTTCGAGTACCGGCCTCAGCAGATCACCTTCGGAGAGGGTGGCCATCGCCGCAAGTTCAGCGAGCGACAGTTCGTCGCTGACCTCGCGCATGACCTCGGACATCCGGACGTCGAGTGCGTCGCAGATGGCGGAGAGCAGCTCCGAGGAGGCCTCCTTCTGTCCCCGCTCGACCTCGGAGAGGTATCCGAGCGAAACCCTGGCTGCCGCCGACACCTCGCGGAGTGTGCGGCCCTGGCGCTGGCGCTGCCGACGCAGTACATCGCCCAGTAGGCGACGAAGCAGGATCATCGGTGCCTCCCTCCTCGGACTGCGGATCGAGATGTCACGACCCCACCGTACCGCCTTGCCCGCTTCGCGTGCGGGGACCCTGGTCGTGTTCACTCTGGGCTGCAAGGCCGTCCCCCTCCTTGTTCCGGTGTCGCACCCGGGTTCGCGGGCCCCTCGTGGTACCCGTAGCGACCCACCCGGCCACCGTCACGCAACTCGTTCGCCACCTGGTTTCTGCCCAACCAGGGTGTTGGATGTAACACGATCCTCCCGCTGTCCCATACCCGCGCGCCCGCCCGGCGATCCCGGTCGGTGGAGGCCCTCCCCACGGGCCCCGGTCGCGCGAAACCGGCCGGCCGTACGAACCGGCCTACCGCGCGAACCGACCGACCAGCAGCTCCAGCGCGGCGGTCACCGCTTCGTGACGGATTGTGGCACGACCGCCCGACAGCAGGGGAGAACTGACCAGAGTTCCCCCCGGGCCGGCGACGGCCAGGTGTACGGTGCCCACCGGCTGCCCGTCCTGCGGGTCCGGCCCGGCCACCCCGGTCGTCGCGAGCCCGTACGTGGCCCCCAGCAGTGCGCGCACGCCCTCGGCCATCTGTCGGGCCACCACCGGGTGGACCGGCCCGTACACGTCCAGCAGGCCCTCGTCCACCCCGAGCACCGAGGCCTTCAGCTCGGTCGCGTACGCGGTGACCGAGCCCCGGAAGGTCGCGGACGCCCCGGGGACGTCCACCAGCGCGGCGGCCAGCAGCCCCCCGGTCAGCGACTCGGCGACGGCGAGCGTGCCGCCCTCGGCCCGCAGCGCCGCGTGCGCCCGCTCGGCCAGTGCGAAGTCCCGCGCCACCGCGTCCGGCGCCACCGCGTCCCGCACCGGCACGCCCCGCGCCGCCGCGCCGTGCTCCGCCACGTCCCGCTCCGACACCCGGTCCCCCCGTCGCTCAGCGGCCGGCCCGCGCCGCGGTCCGTCCCTCGCGGCGCAGGCGCAGCGCCTGCCCGATGTAGTCCAGCGCGGTGCCGACGGTCAGCAGCACCGCCAGCCCCATCAGGACCGCCCGCCCGGTGGCCAGCCAGCCGGTCAGGTCCAGTACGTACATGCCGACCGCGGTGCCCTGGGTCAGCGTCTTGAGCTTGCCGCCGCGGCTGGCCGGGATGACCCCGTAGCGGATCACCCAGAACCGCATCAGGGTGATGCCGAGCTCGCGGGCCAGGATCACCGCGGTGACCCACCAGGGCAGGTCGCCGAGCAGCGAGAGGCCGATCAGCGCCGAGCCCATGATCGCCTTGTCGGCGATCGGGTCGGCGATCTTCCCGAAGTCGGTGACCAGGCCCTTGCGCCGGGCCAGTTCACCGTCGAACAGGTCGGTGATCATCGCGATCGCGAACGAGGCCCAGGCGACCGAGCGCCACTTGGGGTCGTGCCCGCCGCCGGCGAACAGCAGCGCCACGAAGACCGGCACCAGCAGCACCCGGACCATCGTGAGCACGTTGGCGATGTTCCAGATCCCCGGGGTCGACGGCGCCGCGGCCACCGGTCTGCCCGGGTGGGCCGCGGCCGGGGCGCCGGGCCCCTTGGTCATTCCCCGGCTCCCGAGGCCTCGGCCCCCGACGTCCGGGGCAGTCGCACCTGCTCCAGCGCCTCGGCGATCAGGTCGACGCCCTCGCTGGCGACCACCTTGGCCCGCCAGAACTGGCCGACCGCGGGGGCCTCGACGCCCTCCAGGGTGGTCAGGCCGTCGGTCTCCGGCGCCTGGTGGGCCGAGCGGCCCTCGACCACGCCGTCCTCGATCGACTCGATCAGCACCTCGACCTCGGTGCCGATCCGCTGCTCGGCCCGCTGGGCGGTCATCTCCTCGGCCAGCCGGCTCAGCCGGTCGACCCGGTCGGCGATCACGTCGTCGGCGAGCTTGCCGTCGTAGGTCGCGGCCTCGGTGCCGTCCTCGTCCGAGTAGCCGAAGACGCCGATCGCGTCCAGCCCGGCGTGGGTGACGAAGCGCTCCAGCTCGGCGAAGTCCTCCTCGGTCTCGCCGGGGAAACCGACGATGAAGTTGGACCGGGCGCCGGCCTGCGGGGCCTTGCCGCGGATGGTGCCCAGCAGCTCCAGGAACTGGTCGGTGGAGCCGAAGCGCCGCATCCGGCGCAGCACGGCGGGCGCCGAGTGCTGGAAGGACAGGTCGAAGTAGGGCACCACGTCGGCGGTGCCGGTCATCGAGTCGACCAGGCCCGGGCGCATCTCGGCCGGCTGGAGGTAGGAGACCCGGACCCGCTCGACGCCCTCGATCGCGGAGATCTCGCCGAGCAGCGTCTCCAGCAGCCGGATGTCGCCGAGGTCCTTGCCGTACGAGGTGTTGTTCTCGCTCACCAGGACGATCTCGCGCACGCCCTGCCCGGCCAGCCACTGGGCCTCGTTGAGCACGTCGGAGGGGCGGCGGGAGATGAAGGAGCCGCGGAAGGCCGGGATGGCGCAGAAGGAGCAGCGCCGGTCGCAGCCGGAGGCGAGCTTGACGGAGGCGACCGGGCTGTCGTCCAGCCGCTTGCGCAGGGTGCGCGGGCCGGAGGCCGGGGCGAGGCCGTCGGGCAGGTCGGCGATCGGCTCGGCGGCGGCCTCGGTGCCGTGGCCGGGCAGGGCGACGGCCTCGGCGGCGCTCTGCCGCTCGGCGGGGCTGATCGGCAGCAGCTTGCGGCGGTCGCGCGGGAGGTGCGGGGCGTGGTGGCCACCGGAGAGGATGGTCTGGAGGCGGTCGGAGATGTCCGCGTAGTCGTCGAAGCCGAGGACGCCGTCCGCCTCGGGGAGGGCGTCGGCGAGCTCCTTGCCGTACCGCTCGGCCATGCAGCCGACCGCGACGACGGCCTGGGTGCGGCCGTGCCCCTTGAGGTCGTTGGCCTCCAGCAGGGCGTCCACCGAGTCCTTCTTGGCGGCCTCGACGAAGCCGCAGGTGTTGACCACGGCGACGTCCGCTTCGGAGGCGTCGTCGACCAGCGACCAGCCGTCGGCCTCCAGTCGCCCGGCGAGTTCCTCGGAGTCCACCTCGTTGCGGGCGCATCCGAGCGTGACAAGGGCGACAGTACGGCGTTCAGGCATAGGCCCAAGATTAACGCGCGGGCTCCGGTGCCGTTCGCCCCGGAGGCCGCGCGCCTCGGATCAGCTGATCATCAGTGGGCCGGACGGCCCCTGTGGTCAGCCCGCCTGCGGGTCTCCGGGGGTGTACGTGACGTGCACCACCTGGCCGTCCTTGCCCAGGAGGCCGAGGTCCTTCCCGTTGACGTACGCGTGCACGGCCCCGCCGTTGCCGAGCACCAGCTTGATCTGCTTGGGGTCGGTGAAGGTCTGGTCCTGGCCGTTGCCGATGTTGTTCTGGAACAGCGACTTGCCGTTGCCGTCCATCGCCGAGACCCAGCTGGTGCCCTCGGCGACCAGCTTCACGGTGACCTTGTCGGCCGGGACGGCGGCGATCGCGGCGGCGCTCGGCACGGGCGCCGGCGGCTGGACGGCGGGGGTGGCGGCGGGGGCCACCGAGCCGGTCCCGGAGCCGCTGGGCAGCGGCGCGCTGGCCGAGCCGGTGGTGCCGTGCCCGCCCTTGCCGCTGACCAGGTTGAAGCCGATCAGCGCGACCACGGCGACGATCGCGGCGACCATGGCGGCCGCCCAGTTCGGCCGGCCGCGCCGGGGCACCTTGATCGGGCCGCTGTCGATCAGCTGGGTCGCCGGGCGCCTGGCGGCGGGCGGGCCGCCGTGCGCGGCGTCGTACCGGGCGACCAGCGCCTCGCCGTCCAGGCCGACCGCGCGGGCGATCAGCCGGATGTTCCCTCGGGCGTAGAAGTCGCCGCCGCAGCGGGCGAAGTCGTCCTCCTCGATGGCATGG
Organism: Kitasatospora sp. NPDC001225; assembly: GCF_053597855.1. Classification (NCBI taxonomy): domain Bacteria; kingdom Bacillati; phylum Actinomycetota; class Actinomycetes; order Kitasatosporales; family Streptomycetaceae; genus Kitasatospora; species Kitasatospora sp. NPDC001225. Next base: position 13,744 of record NZ_JBSFJC010000148.1, on the reverse strand, counting down.
ACGATCGGCACCCGCACCCGGGTGGCGGTACTCACCTGGTCCACCGTGAGCCCCGCGTCGATCCGGGCGGTGGACAGCACCCGGCCGATGCTCGGGGCATCGGCCGCCTGCACCACGTCGTCGGTCGGCTCGACGGACGGCATGGCGTTCTCGCGGTCGGAGGACTTGCCGATGGTCACGGGGCACGCCTTTCGAGCGGATGGCCACCTGCTGGGGAACAGTCTAGGGGCGCGGGCGGATCGTTTCTCAAGCGGAACGGGCCGAATGCGCGCGCCCGGTCCGACCGGGGTCCGGCACGGCGCTGACGAACCGTCAGCGGAGCCGTGCGGGGGGAGCCCGGCGGTCGCTTTCCGCCGTGTGACGCGGCGTACGGACGTTCGGTTCCCCACACGGCGCCTACCCTCCTCCGAACGAGTGACACCTTGGTCAGGACACGGGCCGCCGGCCCCAGGGACCGACCGTCAACCCCGAAGGGTGATCAGCACCCCGTCCAGCTCCTCCGGCTTCACCAGCACGTCGCGGGCCTTGGAGCCCTCGCTCGGGCCGACGATCCCGCGCGACTCCATCAGGTCCATCAGCCGGCCCGCCTTGGCGAAGCCGACCCGGAGCTTGCGCTGGAGCATCGAGGTGGAGCCGAACTGGGTGGAGACCACCAGCTCGGCCGCCTGGACCAGCAGGTCCAGGTCGTCGCCGATCTCCTCGTCGATCTCCTTCTTCGGCCCGGCCCCGACCATCACGTCGTCCCGGTAGACGGCGCTCAGCTGGTCCTTGCAGTGCTCCACCACCCTGGCGATCTCCGCCTCGGTGACGAACGCGCCCTGCATCCGGATCGGCTTGCTCGCGCCCATCGGCAGGAAGAGCGCGTCGCCCTTGCCGATCAGCTTCTCCGCGCCGGGCTGGTCCAGGATGACCCGGGAGTCGGCCATCGCGGAGGTCGCGAAGGCCAGCCGGGACGGCACGTTGGCCTTGATCAGGCCGGTGACCACGTCCACCGAGGGCCGCTGGGTGGCGAGCACCAGGTGGATGCCGGCCGCGCGGGCCAGCTGGGTGATCCGGACCACCGAGTCCTCGACGTCGCGCGGGGCGACCATCATCAGGTCGGCCAGCTCGTCGACGATCACCAGCAGGTACGGGTACGGCCTCAGCTCGCGCTCGCTGCCCAGCGGCGGGGTGACCTTGCCGGCCTTCACGGCGGCGTTGAAGTCGTCCACGTGCCGGAAGCCGAACGCCGCGAGGTCGTCGTAGCGCATGTCCATCTCGCGCACCACCCACTGGAGGGCCTCGGCGGCCTTCTTGGGGTTGGTGATGATCGGCGTGATCAGGTGCGGGATGCCCTCGTACGCGGTCAGCTCGACCCGCTTGGGGTCGACCAGCACCATCCGCACCTCGTCGGGGGTGGCCCGGGCGAGGATCGAGGTGATCAGGCAGTTGATGCAGGAGGACTTTCCGGCGCCGGTCGCGCCGGCCACCAGGATGTGCGGCATCTTGGCGAGGTTGGCCATCACGGTGTGGCCCTCGACGTCCTTGCCCATGCCGACGACCATCGGGTGCGTGTCCTCGGCAGCCGTGCGCGAGCGCAGCAGGTCGCCGAGGTTGACCATCTCGCGGTCCCGATTGGGGATCTCGATGCCGACCGCGGACTTGCCCGGGATCGGGCTGATGATCCGCACGTCCGGGCTGGCCACCGCGTACGCGATGTTCTTGGCGAGCGCGGTGATCCGCTCCACCTTGACGGCCGGGCCGAGCTCGACCTCGTAGCGGGTGACCGTCGGGCCCCGGGTGAAGCCGGTGACCTTGGCGTCCACCTTGAACTCGGCGAAGGTGCCGGTGAGCTGGGCAACCACCTCGTCGTTGAGGGCGCTGCGGGCCTTGGCCGGGCCGCCGCGCTCCAGCAGGTCGAGCGAGGGCAGCGCGTAGGTGACGCCCTCGCCGAGCTGGAGCTGCTCCATCCGCACCGGCGCCGCGCCGTGTTCCTCGGGCGCGCCCGGCCCGCCACTGCGGGCGGCCGGGACGGCTGCCTCCTCCGGCGGGGCGGTGCGGTCCTGCACCTGGTGCATCATGTCCGCCACCGCGGAGGAGGCGGGCACGCCGTAGACCAGCGCGCCGTCCAGGTCGGCGGCCGCGCCGGCGGCGAGGTCGCGGGTGGCGTACGGGTCCAGCGGCTCCTTGTCGAGGGAGATCCGCTCGGCGTCCTCCGGCTCGTCGGTCTGCTTGCGCCGACGGCGGCGCCGGCGGGCGGCCACCTCGTCCGAGGGGTCGTCACTGCCGGTGTCCACGGTGAACGGCAGCGCGTCGGGGTCGGCGTCCTCCGGCGGGTCGGTGGACAGCTCGCGCTCCGGCGTGCGCCCCCAGAGCTGCTCGTCCTCGGGCCCGGGCTCGACCACGCCGAGCCGTATGCCGACCCCGCGCACCCGGTCGCCGATCCGGTTGATCGGGGTGGCGGTGACCACCAGCAGGCCGAAGAAGGCCAGCAGCAGGAGCAGCGGCACGGCGAGCGCCGGTCCGGCGGCGGCCATCATCGGGGTGGAGACGGCCCAGCCGATGATCCCGCCGGCCGCCCGTATCCGGGACGCGCCGCTGCCCATCATGGGCGCGCCGCAGCCGATGTGGACCAGGCCGAGGACGCCGACCAGCAGCGCGCTCAGCCCGATCATGATCCGGCCGTTGGCCTCCGGCAGCTCCGGGTGGCGCCAGAGCCGGATCGCCATCGCGGCCAGCAGGAACGGCACCAGCACGTCGAGCCGGCCGAATAGCCCGGAGACCACGGCGGTGGCGCCCTCGCCCAGCCAGCCCTGCGGGCTGAACCAGGTGCCGGCCGCGGTCACCAGCGCGAGCCCGAACAGCAGCAGGCCCACGCCGTCCTTGCGGTGGGCCGGATGCAGGTTCTTGGCCCCGTCGCCGAAGCCCCGGAAGATCGCGCCGATCGGGCTGCCCAGGGCGTTGAGCGTGCCCATCAGCACCGACCTGGACGGCTTCGGCGGGGGCGGGGCCTGCTTGGCCGCGGCCTTCTTCGCGGGGGCCGCCTTCTTCGCCGCCGCCTTCTTCGCGGGCGGCTTGCCCGGGGCCTTCGCCGCGGCCTTCCTGGACGCTCCCGGACTCGTCTTACGTGCTGCGTTCCCGGGCGTGCGAGTGGCCATGGGTCAGCAGCCTACCGGGGCGGGCGACCAGTGCACATGTGCCCGAGCCCGGGCGCCCGGACGTGTCGCAGACACACCGTCACCCTGACCGGGATTCACCCGGTCGCAGCACACCGGACCACTCGGACGGGTGAACGCCGACCGCGGGTCAGGAACTGCCCGGACGCATCGCGTCCAGGGCCCGGCGCAGCCCCGCGAGCTTGCGCTCCAGGTGCGCGGCGGTGGCGGCCACCCCGGCGTCCTCGCCCCCGTCCAGCTGCTTGCCGAGCGCCTCCGCCTGCTCCTCGACCGCCGCCAGCCGCGCGGACAGCTCGCCCAGCAGCGCCCCGCCGAGGGCCTGCTCGCCGCCGCCCTCCTCCAGCTGCAGGCGCAGCAGCGCCGCCTGCTCCTTCAGCTGGCAGTTCTTCGCGTACAGGTCGACGAAGACGGACACCTTGGCGCGCAGCACCCACGGGTCGAAGGGCTTGGAGATGTAGTCCACCGCGCCGGCCGCGTAGCCGCGGAAGGTGTGGTGCGGACCGTGGTTGATCGCGGTCAGGAAGATGATCGGGATGTCCCGGGTGCGCTCCCGGCGCTTGATGTGGGCGGCCGTCTCGAAGCCGTCCATCCCCGGCATCTGCACGTCCAGCAGGATCACCGCGAAGTCGTCGGTGAGCAGCGCCTTCAGCGCCTCCTCACCGGAGGCCGCGCGCACCAGCGTCTGGTCCAGCGCCGAGAGGATCGCCTCCAGCGCCAGCAGGTTCTCCGGTCGGTCGTCGACCAGGAGGATCTTGGCCTTCTGCATCAGGGCTCGCCCTCCTGTCGCCTGCCTGCCGCCCGGTGCAGGCACCCGCGTACTGCCCACCGCTACCCCGGTCATGCTAGCCGCACCCCCTCGCCCGGCACATCGCCCCGTCGTGACCCGATCCGGGGCGGCGCGCAGTCAGTGCTCCGGCGCACGCTCACCAGCGTGTTGCCGTCCGGTCACTGTTCGCAACGATCGGTGACCCTACCGGGTTCCCGGGCCCGACCGCCAGCAAACCGGCCGACCGACCGGCGTGAACCCCGGGGCCCGGGCCGGGGTTCACGCCTCCCCCGGGTCACGCCCGGTCGCCGCTCAACCACTCGTGCATGACCGACAGCAGGTGGTCGGTCTCCACCGGCTTGGTGATGTGGTCGGTGGCGCCCGCCTGCAGCGACTTCTCCCGGTCGCCCTTCATCGCCTTGGCGGTCAGCGCGATGATCGGCAGGCCGGCGAACTGGGGCATCCGGCGGATCGCCTCGGTGGTCGCGTAGCCGTCCATCTCCGGCATCATGATGTCCATCAGGACCAGCGCCACGCTCTCGTGCTGCTCCAGCATCTCGATGCCCTCGCGGCCGTTCTCCGCGTACAGGACGGTCAGGCCGTGCTGCTCCAGCACGCTGGTGAGGGCGAACACGTTGCGGACGTCGTCGTCCACGATCAGCACCTGCTGGCCGTCGAAGCGGCGGCCGCCGCCGGCCGGGCGGGGCGGTACGGGCTCCACCGTCCGCGGCCCGGCGGCGCTCTCCAGGGCGGCGCTGCGCCGGCGCTCCACCGCGCCGCGGCGGCGCTCCTCGGCCAGCTCGCGGACCTCCTGGGCCCAGTGGTCGGCCGGGTTCTCGCCGACCGGCACCGGCAGGCCCACCGGGGTCACCCCGACCGAGGCCCGCGGCGCCAGGCTGCCCGGAGCGCCCTGGCGCGGGTCGCCGACGGGCTCCGGGGCCTCGGTGCGCAGCGGCAGGTAGAGCGTGAAGGTCGAGCCCTTGCCCAGCTCGCTCTCGGCGTGGATCTCGCCGCCGAGCAGCCGGGCGATCTCCCGGCTGATGGACAGGCCGAGGCCGGTGCCGCCGTACTTGCGGCTGGTGGTGCCGTCGGCCTGCTTGAACGCCTCGAAGATCTCCCGCAGCTTGTTGTCGGGGATGCCGATGCCGGTGTCGGAGACCGAGAAGGCGATCAGCTCGTCGTCCGGGCCCTGGATCGAGCCGGACTCCAGCAGCCGCTCGCGCACGTGCTGCGGGACCTCCCGGCCGGCCTGGCGGATCGAGAAGTCGACGGCTCCGGCGTCGGTGAACTTCACCGCGTTGGAGATCAGGTTGCGCAGCACCTGCTGGAGCCGCTGCTCGTCGGTGTGCAGGGTGACCGGCAGGGCGGGCGAGACCCGGACGGCGAAGTCCAGGTTCTTGTCCAGCGCGACCGGCTGGAAGGTGGCCTCGACGTAGTCGACCAGCTGGACCAGGGCGATCCGGGCCGGGCGGACGTCCATCTTCCCGGCCTCGACCTTGGACAGGTCGAGGATGTCGTTGATCAGCTGGAGCAGGTCGGAGCCCGCGCCGTGGATGGTGTCGGCGAACTCGACCTGCTTGGGCGAGAGGTTGCCCTCGTTGTTGTCGGAGAGCAGCTTGGCCAGGATCAGCAGCGAGTTGAGCGGGGTGCGCAGCTCGTGCGACATGTTGGCGAGGAACTCGCTCTTGTACCGGGAGGCCAGGGCGAGCTGCTCGGCGCGCTCCTCCAGGACCTGCCGGGCCTCCTCGATCTCGCCGTTCTTGATCTCGATGTCGCGGTTCTGCTGGGCGAGTTGCTCGGCCTTCTCCTGCAACTCCTCGTTGGTGCGCTCCAGTTCCTCCTGGCGGGCTTCCAACTCGGCAGACCGCATCGAGAGTTCGGCGGTCAGCCGCTGGGACTCCAGCAGCAGGCCCTCGGTCTTGGTGTTGACGCTGATGGTGTTGACGGTGACGCCGATCAGATCGGCGATCTGGTTCAGGAAGTCCAGCGCGACGGTGGTGAAGGAGCTGAAGGTGGCCAGCTCGATCACGCCCAGCAGCCGGCCCTCGAACAGCACCGGCAGCACCACGATGTGGGCCGGGGAGGCCTCGCCGAGGCCGGAGGCGATCTTCAGGTACCCGGGCGGCGCCTCCTTGAGGATGATCGCCCGCTTCTCCACCGCGGCCTGGCCGATCAGCGACTCGCCGGGCCGGAAGGTGGTCGGCATCGCCCGCCGCTGGTAGCCGTAGCTGCCGATCAGGCGCAGCACGGTGTCGTTCTCGTCGTCGTCCTCGGTGATCAGCTCGGCGGTGCGGCCGGCCGGCTGGGCGAGGAAGAAGGCGCCGTGCTGGGCCGAGACCACCGGGGTCAGCTCGGTCATGATCAGCGAGGCGACGGCCTCCAGGTCCCGGCGGCCCTGGAGCAGGCCGGAGATCCGGGCCAGGTTGGTCTTGAGCCAGTCCTGCTCCTGGTTGGTGCGGGTGGTCTCGCGCAGGTTGGCGATCATCTGGTTGATGTTGTCCTTGAGCTCGTCGAGCTCGCCCGCGGCGTCCACGTCGATCCGCAGGCTCAGGTCGCCCCTGGTGACCGCGGTGGCGACCTGGGCGATCGCGCGCACCTGCCGGGTCAGGTTGTTGGCCAGTTCGTTCACCGACTCGGTGAGGTCCTGCCAGGTGCCGTCCACGCCGGGTACCCGGGCCTGGCCGCCGAGCCGTCCGTCGGTGCCCACCTCGCGGGCGACCCGGGTGACCTCGTCGGCGAACGCGGAGAGCTGGTCGACCATGGTGTTGATGCTGGTCTTGAGCTGGAGGATCTCGCCGCGCGCGTCGACGTCGATCTTCTGCGAGAGGTCGCCGCGGGCCACCGCGGTGATCACCAGCGCGATGTTCCGCACCTGGCCGGTGAGGTTATTGGCCATCAGGTTGACGTTGTCGGTCAGGTCCTTCCAGATGCCGGCCACGCCCGGCACGCTCGCCTGGCCGCCCAGGGTGCCGTCGGTGCCCACCTCGCGGGCCACCCGGGTGACCTCCACCGCGAAGGAGGACAGCTGGTCGACCATGGTGTTGAGGGTCGCGGCGAGCGCCGCCACCTCGCCCTGCGCGTCGATCGCGATCTTCTTGGAGAGGTCGCCGCGGGCCACCGCACCGGCGACCTCGGCGATGTTGCGCACCTGTCCGGTCAGGTTCGACGCCATGAAGTTGACGTTGTCGGTCAGGTCCTTCCAGATGCCCGACACCCCGCGCACCCGGGCCTGGCCGCCCAGGATGCCCTCGGTGCCCACCTCGCGGGCCACCCTGGTCACCTCGTCCGCGAACGCCGACAGCTGGTCGACCATGGTGTTGACGGTCGTCACCAGCTCCAGGATCTCGCCCCGGGCGTCGACGGTGATCTTCTTGGAGACGTCGCCGCGCGCCACCGCCGTGGTCACCTCGGCGATGTTCCGGACCTGGCTGGTCAGGTTGTTGGCCATCAGGTTGACGGAGTTGGTCAGGTCCTTCCAGATGCCGGCCACGCCGGGCACGCTGGCCTGGCCGCCGAGGATGCCCTCGGTGCCGACGTCCCGGGCGACCCGGGTGACCTCGTCCGCGAAGGCGCCCAGCTGGTCCACCATCGTGTTGATGGTGTTCTTCAGCTCCAGGATCTCCCCGCGCGCGTCCACCTGGATCTTCTGCGACAGGTCGCCCTTGGCGACCGCGGTCGTCACCTGGGCGATGTTGCGCACCTGATCGGTGAGGTTGTTCGCCATGAAGTTGACGTTGTCGGTCAGGTCCCGCCAGACCCCGGCCGCCCCGGGCACCTGGGCCTGCCCGCCGAGCCGCCCCTCGGTGCCCACCTGGCGGGCCACCCTGGTCACCTGCTCGGCGAAGCCCGAGAGCTGGTCGACCATCGTGTTGATGGTGTTCTTCAGCTCCAGCATCTCGCCGCGCGCGTCCACCTCGATCTTCTGCGAGAGGTCCCCGCGCGCCACCGCCGTGGTCACCTGGGCGATGTTGCGGACCTGGCCGGTCAGGTTGTCGGCCATGAAGTTCACCGAGTCGGTCAGGTCCCGCCAGACCCCGGCCACGCCCGGCACCTGGGCCTGACCGCCGAGCCGGCCCTCCGTCCCCACGTCCCTGGCCACCCCGGTGACCTGCGCGGCGAACCCGTTCAGCTGGTCCACCATCGTGTTGACGGTGTTCTTCAGCTCCAGCATCTCGCCGGCCACCTCGACGGTGACCTTGCGGGACAGGTCGCCCTTGGCGACCGCCGTGGTCACCTGGGCGATGTTGCGGACCTGGGCGGTCAGCCGGCCCGCCATGGTGTTGACCGAGTCCGCCAGGTCCTTCCAGCTCCCGGACACGCTGCGGACCTTGGCCTGGCCGCCGAGCTTGCCCTCGGTACCGACCTCGCGGGCCACCCGGGTCACCTCGTCGGTGAACTCGGAGAGCTGGTCCACCAGCCCGTTGACGGTCCGCCCGATCTTCAGGTACTCGCCGCGCAGCGGGTGGCTCACCCCGTTGCTGTGCAGCGAGCGCAGCTCCATCTTCTGGTCCAGGTCGCCCTCGGCGATCGAGGTGAGCACCCGGCCCACGTCGGCCATCGGGCGGGCCAGGTCGTCGATCAGCGCGTTGCAGTTGTCGACCGCCGCCATCCAGGCGCCCTCGCCCGCGCCGGTCTCCAGCCGCTCGTTCAGCCGGCCCTCGCGGCCCACCGCCCGGCGGACCCGCGCCAGCTCACCGGTCAGGTGCTGGTTGCGCTCGGCGACCTCGTTGAAGACCGCGGCGATCTCGGCCAGCGGACCGTCCCCGGGGACGGTCAGCCGGCGGCGGAAGTTGCCGTCCCGCATCGCGGTCAGCGCCGACAGCAGCTTGCGCAGCTCGGCGGGCTCCGCGCCACGGTTGTGACTCACCCGCCGACCGGCCGCGTTCCGCGGCGCGGCCCCGGGGCGCCCACCGCGCGGGGCGGGCGGCGTCGTTCCGGTTGCGTCCTTGGTGGCCGAACTCAACGGGCCCCTCCCACATCGTGAACTGTCCGGTGACCGACCCGTGCCGGTGCGGCACGCACCCGGGCACCGGCCCGGTCGGGCTGCGTACCGGCGGCCCGCGGCGCGCCGGCACCCCGACGACCGTACTGCTCCCACCGGCCGTCGCGGACCCCCCAGTCTGGCAGCACCGGCACCGGGTGAAGGGCCGGTTGCGCTCGGTTCGTACCGCACCGTCCGAAACAGGTGGGCAGAATCACCCTCTGGTGCCAGTTTCGACTCCCCGCCCCCACGGGGAACCAAGCGGAAAGTAGGGTGGAGCGCTGCACCGGGCCACGGCCCGACCCAGCGCCGCCGCTCACCCCGACGGCGCGCACGGGGAGTCGGCGCCGCGCCCCCGGACAGCCAGGGCAAGAGCAGCAGAGGAGAAGTGGCAACGTGGTCACCGCGCGCGCAGCCGCCACCTTCGACCCCGACGGCCGGTCCGCCGCCGCCGCACGGGGCTTCGTCCGGGACGCGCTGCTCGGCTGGGGGCTGCCCGAGGTCGTCGACGACGCGGTCGTGCTGGTCAGCGAGCTCGTCACCAACGCCGTCGTGCACGCCGGCACCGCCGCCGAGGTCTGCTGCCTGCGCGAGGAGGAGAGCGTCCGGATCGAGGTCACCGACCACCACCCCGAGCGCGGCCTGCCCTCGCTCGGCGACGGTCCGGTCGTCGACTCCGACCGCTACGCCGACCCGGACGGCGAGGGCGGCCGCGGCCTGCTGATGTGCTCCGCCCTCGCCGAACGGTGGGGCGTCGAGTACGCGGCCGGCCGCAAGACCGTCTGGTTCCGCCTCGCCCTGCCCGTACACGTGTCCGGCACCCGCTACGCCGTTCCCGCGACCCCCGGCAGCGACCTGCCCAGCGGTCCGGGCCCGGTGCACGTCGCCGTCGTCCAGCTCGACGAGGACGGCCGGGTGCTGGCCTGGAACCCGGACGCCGAGGCGCTCTTCCAGCACCCCGCCGCCGCCGTCCTCGGCCGTCCCTGGGCCGACCTCGCGGTCTGGCCGCAGGCCCCCGCCCGCGGCCTCGGCCTGACCGACACCCTGCGGATGGCCCGCTGGGAGGGCGGCTACGGCGTCCGCCGCCAGGACGGCCGCGAGGTCGAGGTGTACGGCGTCCAGGTCCGGCTGCGCGACACCGAGGGCGTCCCCTCCACCCTCTGCCTGCTCGTCCTCGAACCCGACCGCGCGGTGCTGCGCTCCCCCGCCCGCGCCCTGCCCGGCGAGCGCCCCGACCCGGCCGGCCCCCGGCTCGACCTGCTGGCCGGCCCGGTCGCCACCGACGACCTCGACACCCTGCTGCAGCGCACCGTCGAACGCGCCCGCGACCTGCTCGACGGCGACGCCGCGTACCTGCTGCTCACCACCGACGACGAGGCCGAGTTCGAGGTCCGCGCCGCCACCGGACTCACCTCCGGGCACCGCCGGCACGCCCGCTTCCCGGTCGGCACCGGCAACCGCTACGACTCCGCCCGGCTGCCCTCCGTCCACGAGGACCTCGCCACCCGGCCCACCGGCCTGCCGCTGCTCTCCGACAGCGGCATGCGCTCCCTGATCACCGTCCCGCTCAAGGTCGAGGGCCGGCTGATCGGTTCGCTCGGCATCGCCGCCGCCGTGCCCGGCCGCTACGACAACGAGGACGCGCTGCGCCTCCAGTTCGCCGCCGACCGGGTCGCCCTCGCCGTCGAGAGCACCCGGCTGACCGAGCTCGAACAGCTGCGCCGCGGCTCGCTCTCCTTCCTGGTCGAGGCCTCCGACCTGCTGGCCGGCACCCTCGAACACGAGCAGACCCTCGCGCTGATGGCCCAGATGGCCGTCCCCACCCTCGCCTCCTGGTGCGCCGTCTACACCACCGCCGACCACGCCTCCCCGGCCCGGCTCGCCTTCGTCCTGCACGAGGACGAGGACCGCATCGACCCGCTGCGCGCCCTGCTCGACAAGACCCCCGTCCCGGAGGCCGGCCCCTCCCACGGCGTCCGGTTCTGGACGGCCCCCGCCGAGACCGCCGAGGCCGGCGGCCTCGCCGACGGCCCGGACCTGGCCGGCCTGCTCGGCGAGACCGTCGTCCTCGCGCTGACCGCCCGCAACCGTGTCATCGGCCTGCTGGTGCTCGGTGTCCCGGCCGGCGTCCGGTTCCGCCAGGAGATCCTCGAACTCGCCGAGGACCTCTCCCGCCGGGCCGCCCTCGCGCTGGACAACTCCCGCCTCTACTCCGAGCGCACCGCCACCAGCCAGGCCCTCCAGCGCAGCCTGCTCCCGCCGGACCTGCCGGAGATCCCCGGCGTCGAGGTGGACGTCTACTACCAGGCGGCCGGCGAGGGCAACGAGGTCGGCGGCGACTTCTACGACCTGTTCACCATCCGCGAGGGCACCTACGGCTTCGCCATCGGCGACGTCTGCGGCACCGGCCCCGAGGCCGCCTCGGTCACCGGCCTGGCCCGGCACTCACTGCGGCTCCTCGCCCGCGAGGGCCTGGACGCCCCGCAGGTGCTGCGCCGGCTCAACGCGGCCATCCTGGACGAGGGTTCGCGCAGCCGCTTCCTCACCCTGCTCTACGGCGAGCTGACGCCCCTTCCGGACGGCAGCACCGAGCTCTCCCTGGTCTGCGCCGGCCATCCGCTGCCGCTGCGACTGCGCACCGACGGCCAGGTCGACCGCGCCGCCACCCCGCAGCCGCTGCTCGGCGTCATGGACGACCTCGACCTCACCGCCGAGCGCCTGGTGCTCGCGCCCGGCGAGGTCCTGCTCTGCGTCACCGACGGGGTCACCGAACGCCGCGAGGGCCGGCGGATGCTGGGCGACGACGGCCTCGCCGAGGTGCTCACCGGCTGTACCGGGCTGACGGCCGGAGCGGTCGCGGCTCGGGTGCAGCGCGCGGTCGAGCGCTTCGCCCCGGAGCCGCCGTCCGACGACATGGCGATCCTGACCCTGCGGGTGCCCACTCGGCGTCAGGTGTGAGCGGTCATCCGCTGACGCAGTCACAAATTGTTATATTCACAATGGTACAAGCGCGTTCGGCCGGGTAGACCGATCCCACCGGGGAATCCCCCGGCCGGGACGTGACCGGCGGCTCTCCGCCGGCCCACCACGTCCGCCGGCCCATCACCTTCGACCGCAGCCGCGCACGCTCACAGCCGTGCGCCCTCGGCGCGGTCGCGCGCGGCCCTCATCCCCACTCCTTCTCTCCACCTCTCCGCACTCCTCTCCGCACTCATCCGGACGACACCACAGCGTCACTGCGCCCTGCGCGCGCCCAGAGTGAAAGGAGCCTCCGGTGAGCAACGAAGCTACCGGGGCAACGAACGCCCGCTCCACCGGAGCCGACGCGGGTAACCTCGGCTACCTCGCGCTCGGTCTCACACTGCTCGCCTACGGCCTGCTCTCCACCGGCGTCCTGCACGGCGCCGGAGTCGGGAACGCGGCCGACCTCGCCCTCCTCCTCGGCGGCGTCACCCTCTTCATCGCGGGCCTCTGGCAGCTCCGCGGCGGCGAGGGCTTCACCGGAACCGCCTTCACCAGCCTCGGCGCCTTCTGGGCGGCCTGGTCCGCGGCCGGCGGAGCCGGCAAGAACGCCGCCGGCCTCTTCCTGCTGCTGTGGGCCCTGCTCGGCCTCACCCTGACCGCCGCGAGCTGGGGCGCCGGCCTGCTCGGCCGCGCCGTCTACGGCCTGCTGACGGTCTCCCTGGTGCTCTCCGCCGTCGCCAGCTTCGGCGGCTACGGCGGCCTGGCCAAGACCGGCGGCTGGATCGCGGCCGCCTCCGGGCTCGCCGCCTGGTACCGGGCCACCTCCGCACTGAGCAACGGCTCCTGGGGAAAGCTCGCCCTGCCGGTCAAGTGACCGTCGGTTCAGCCCACCTGCTCCAGCCGCTCCTCGGCGGCGCTGAGGGGCCGGACCTCCGTCCCGGCGGAGGCCCGGCCCCGGCGCCGTGCCGCCACCGCCAGCACGGCGTAGGCCAGGAGCAGGATAGCCACCGCCACGATGCCGTCCAGCCAGAAGTGGTTGGCCGTCACCACGACCACGGCCACCGTCAGCACCGGGTGCAGCACCATCACCCATCGCAGCGAACTGCGCGACACCCGGATCACCGCGACCGCCGCCAGCACGCACCAGGCGACGTGCACCGAGGGCATCGCCGACAGCTGGTCGGCCACCAGCACACCGCCGACCGCGCCGCCGTACACCGACTGCCCGTACTGGGCGGCCACGTCGACGAAGCCGCTCTCCGGGAGCATCCGCGGCGGCGCCACCGGGATGAACTGCACCAGCAGGCAGACCGCGGTCGTGATCACCACCGTGTTGCGCACCCACGCGTAGCGCTCGCGGTGCCGCACGAACACCCAGAGCAGGACGCCGAGCATCACGGCGAAGTGCATGGCCGCGTAGTAGTAGTTCGCCAGCCTCACCAGCACCGGGTACGGCGTGACCGCCTTCTGCCAGGAGGCCTCGTCCGGCAGTCCGATCACCTGCTCGGTGTGGTGGATCCAGCTCGCGCGGTCCAGCGCGTGGTCCGTACTCATCACCGAGAGGTGCCCGACCAGCTGCCAGAGGGCGAACAGCGCCAGCAGCGTGCCGGCCTCCCGCAACAGCGCGGACAGCGCCGGCTTCCGGCCCTTCGCCGCGGCGTACGCGCCCGCGTAGAGGCCGACGGAGACGGCCCCGGCGGACTGCCAGGTCAGGGTCAGGTTCTGCATTGGCAGAGGGTAACGCAAAAAGCCCCTTCCCGGATGGGAAGGGGCTTTTCGGAATAATTGTTCGGCGGCGTCCTACTCTCCCACAGGGTCCCCCCTGCAGTACCATCGGCGCTGTAAGGCTTAGCTTCCGGGTTCGGAATGTAACCGGGC
>NZ_JBSFJC010000147.1:0-18499 GCF_053597855.1 Kitasatospora sp. NPDC001225 | reverse complement strand
GTCGCCGCCGAGGCCGGCGATGCGCCCGCCCTCGACGGCGAGGCGGTCGCCCTCGACGACGCCGCCGGGCAGGACCAGCCGGGCACCGGCCAGGGTGGTGCGGTTCGTGACGGTCATGGAGGGGTCCTGGATGCCGTTCGCGGGGAGGGGCAATGTCTCGGGCGGGGGAACGCCGACCGCCCGGCTCACGGGAACCGGTCCGGTGGGCCGGGCGGCGCGGATCACGGCTGGACGGCCAGCGCGAACACGTGGATCGCCGCGGCGCGGGGCAGCGTGACGGAACGGATCGTCTTGCCGGGCGTCAGCGGGACGGTGTTGGTGAAGACGCCGTACCCGGTGCCGAAGTTGCCCGGCCCGGTGGGCGTGTTGCGGTGGTCCGTGGTGAACGCGGTCTTCGCGCCGTAGGCGTCGGTCGGGGTGCAGCACCAGTTGGGGAAGCCCAACTGGCCGCTGCTGGTGGTGCCGTCGGTGTAGGCGACGGTGACCGTGCCGGAGGCGAAGCCCGCTTCGGCCCCGAGGAAGCCCAGCGCGCTGCCCTGGCCGCTGAAGGTGATCTCCTGGCCCGCGGCCGACACGTTGTCGTTGGTGCCGGCGGCCGCGGACGGCCAGGTGAAGCTGAGGCCGTTGGCGCTGATCGTGGCGCCCGCGGTGGCGCCGACCAGGGCCAGGGCCTGCGCCGAGTAGCTGTTCCCGGCGCCGTCGAAGTCGCCGGGAGCGGTGTCGCTCTCGGAGGTGGCGCCGACGTTGTCGAACGCCGCCTCCAGCGACGGGTAGGGCACGGTCCGCACGATCGTCTGCTCACCGCTGACGGTGTCGACCCCGGCCGGTCGGGCCCGGTAGCTCGCGGTGGCGGTGATCGCCGTGGCCGTGGTGCCGGGAGCGCCCTGGGGGCCGTGCACCGTCACCGTGGCCGACGCGGTCGCGCCCGGTGCGATGCGCGGGAGCGTGACGGTCGCCGGGGTGACGGTCCAGTCGGCGGGGGCGCTGATCCGCACGCTGGTGTCGTTCAGCGCGACGGCGCCGTTGTCGGCCAGGGTGATCCGGTACGTCCCGGGCTCCTGCGCCGTGCTGATGTCCTGCCAGGTGACGGCGGTGGCGGGGGCCAGGCCGCGGGTCGCACCGGGGTGGACCCGGTAGAGCACCGTGGCGTGCGGCGGCACGTTCGCGGAGATCACGCCGGCCGTCCCGACGGCCTTCTTGGTCACCAGGTCGTCGAGCCGGTAGCCGTCGGCGGCGGGCAGGCCCGCCCGGGCGGCGGTCGTGGTGATGGTCTGCGCGGTGTCGGAGGAGTTGAAGAGCGCGACCGCCCGGTCCCCTCCGGCCAGCGGCCTGCTCAGCACGTCGTAGCCGGTTCCGTGCTGGACGACCCGCCCCTGGACGCCCAGCCGGTCCTGGTCGACGGCGATGACGTCGCGATTGCCGAGCAGCTCCAACGCCGCCGGGGAGAGACGGGTGAGGTCGGTGCTGGAGATCAACGGCGCGGCCATCACGGCCCACAGCGAGATCTGGCTCTGCATCTCGTCCTGGCTGAGCCCGGAGTCGCCGGCGAGCAGGAAGTCGGGGTCGTTCCACCGGCCGGGGCGCTGCAGGTCGGCCAGTCCGACGTTGTAGCCGTAGTTGTACATGATCGACGCCCACTTCTCGGCGCCACTGGCCTGGCCGAGTGCGATGTCCGCGCCCTCCCGCCACAGGTTGCCGAGCGGCGCGGACCAGCGGATCACCGACTCCCAGTTCGTCGCGCCCTGGAAGTAGGCGGGCGCGGAGACCGAGAAGACCATCCTGCGGTGGGTGTCGAGCAGCGCCCGGCTCATCGCGGTGTAGGTGTCGCGGTAGCTCTGCTCCTCGGTCTCACCGGGCTTGACCGGGACGTTGCAGCCGTCGAGCTTGACGTAGTCGACGGCCCAGGACGCGAACAGGTCCGCGTCCTGCTGCCAGTGGTCGAGGGAGCCCGGGTAGCCGCCGCAGGTGGCGGTCCCGGCGTCCTCGTAGATGCCGAACTTCAGGCCGAGGTCGTGGACTTGGCGTCCGATGTAGGCCATGCCGTGCGGGAACAGCCGCGGGTCGGCGACCAGGTTGCCCTGGGCGTCGCGCTGCTTGGACATCCAGCAGTCGTCGATGGTGACGGTGTCGTACCCCTTCTTCGCCAGCCCGGTGGAGACGAGGGCCCGGGCGTTGTCGAGGATGGTCTTCTCGTCGATCCCGCACTGGTAGTACGACCAGTCGTTCCAGCCCATGGGCGGTGTGGGGGCGTAGTTCGGGTACTCGGCGACGGTGCCGGGCGGGGAGGGCTCCGCGGCGACCGCGGGCTGAGCCAGGAGCGTAGCGGTGGACACGGCGGCGAGCGCCGTACAGCAGGCGACGGTGGTACGGAGCCACCGGCGGAGGGCAGTTGACACGCTTCGACCTCACGGGATCTCGGGGTCAGGGCATGGATGGCTGCTGTTGGTCCCAGCCGGACCATTTGTACGGGGCTCTGCTCACTCATGACAAGATGACGGGCAGAATAAGCAATAACACGCACTCAATGGCAAAGTCCGAGCACGAGTGCACGTGGCCCCGGCCCGGCCGAGCCGCCACCGGACGCAGGAGCGCGACCGGCCGACCGGTCGGGTCGGGGCCCGTTGGGGTCCTGGGATACTGGATCATGTCGCGGCCGACGGCTCCCCGGTCGCCGACGCGAACGCCCCGGCGTCCCGCCCGGCCCTCGGCGGTGGCACCGGTACGTCCGGACCGCGGCAGGGTCGGCCTGCCGGAGGAAGCGGGAGCGGTCAGGCACCCGTTCGATCGAAAGGGCCTTCGTGGCTGATCAGAGTTTGCTCGCCCCGCAGCGCCAGGCGCTGATCCTGGAGGCCATCCGCAAGGCCGGCGCGGTGCGCGTCGCCGAGCTGGTCGAGCAGTTCGGCGTGTCGGACATGACGATCCGCCGCGACCTGGACGCGCTGGTCCGCCAGGGAGACGTGCGGAAGGTCCACGGCGGGGCCATCGCGGTGGGGACCGCCAGCACGGACGAACCCGGCTTCGACGTGAAGTCCGGGCTGGAGGAGAGCACCAAGGCCGCGCTGGCCGACGCCGCCGCGCGGCGGGTGGAACCGGGCAGCGTGGTGGCGCTGTCCGCCGGCACCACCACCTACGCGGTCGCCTCCCGGCTGCTGGAGGTGCCGGGGCTGACGGTCGTCACCAACTCCCTGCGGATCGCGGACCTGCTGTGGGCGGCGGAGAGCGACGGAGCGGAGACCGTTCCGTCGCTGCTGCTGACCGGTGGGGCGCCGACACGCTCCGCGGCCCTGGTGGGGGCCCTCGCGGACCAGACGATCCGCACCCTCCACGTGGACCTGCTCATCCTCGGCGTGCACGGCGTCAGCGAGCAGGCCGGGCTCACCACCCCCAACCTCGCCGAGGCGCAGACCAATCGGGCCCTGATCGCCTCGGCCCGCCGCACCGTCGTGGTCGCCGACCACACCAAGTGGGGCGTCGTCGGCCTGAGCAGCTTCGCGGCCCTGACGGAGGTCGACTGCTTCATCACCGACGACGCCCTCCCCGCGGCGGCCCGCAACGTGCTCGCCGAGGCGGTCGGCGAACTCGTCGTGGTACCGGCCGCCGGCTGACCGGGGGCTCCGGGCCCCGCCCGGTCAGGCCAGTCGACGCGCCCCCGCAGAGGGGACGGCGGTGAAGGCGACGGGTGCGGCGAAGCCCGCGGTGCCGAAGGCCGACCGCACCGCGTCCGCGACCGCTGCCACGTCCGCCGCGGCCACCAGCGCGATGACGGAGCCGCCGAAGCCGCCGCCGGTCATCCGGGCGCCCAGCGCCCCGGCGGCCACGGCGGCCTCGACCGCGAGGTCCGTCTCGGGGCAGGAGACCCGGAAGTCGTCGCGCAGCGAGGCGTGTCCGGCCGTCAGGACCGGCCCCAGCGCGGCGGTCCGCCCGCCGTCCAGGTGCTCGATCACCTCGGCCACCCGCCGGTTCTCGCTGACCACGTGCCGCACCAGCGGGGCGAGTTCCCCGGGCAGGCGCTCCAGGGCCGCGGTGAGGCCGGCGGCCGGCAGGTCGCGCAGCGCGGCCAGGCCAAGCAGGTCGGCGGCACGCTCGCAGTCGGCCCGCAGGGCGGCGTAGGCGCCGTCGCCGAGGTCGTGCTTGACCCGGGTGTCGATCACCAGCAGCCGGAGGCCGGCCGCCTCCAGGTCGAGCGGGACGTGGCGCCGCTCCAGCGTCCGGGTGTCGAGGAGCAGCGCGGCACCGTCCGTGCAGCAGGCGGAGGCCATCTGGTCCATCACCCCGCAGGGCACGCCGACGAAGGCGTTCTCGGCCCGCTGGGCGACCAGGGCGAGGTCCGGCGCGGACAGGCCGAGCCCGTACAGGTCGTTCAGGGCGGCGGCCGTGGCGCACTCCAGGGCGGCGGAGGAGGAGAGCCCGGCACCGGCCGGCACGTCGCTGTCGACGGAGAGGTCGGCGCCGCCGATCGCGTGTCCGGCCTCGGCGAGGGCCCAGAACACGCCGGCCGGGTAGGCGGCCCAGCTGGTGACGACCCCGGGGGCCAGGCCGTCGAGCGCGAGGTCGGTGACGGTGCCGTCGCCCCGGGTGCTGTGGAACCGCACCCGGCCGTCCGTGCGGCGGCGGGCGGTGACCCTGGTGGTGTGCGGGAGGGCGATGGGCAGGACGAAGCCGTCGTTGTAGTCGGTGTGCTCACCGATCAGGTTCACCCGGCCTGGCGCGGCCCACACGCCGCTCGGCCGGGCGCCGTGGACGGCCTCGAAGTCGGTGGCGGCCCGGTCGATCATCTGCTCGGCTCCCGTACGTCGTGCGCGTGCGTCGTGGCGGCTCCCGTCGGTGCCTCCATCGGCGGACGGGAGCCGATTTCGACATAATCAAACATCATCGGCCGCCGCAGTCAACACCTGCGGGTTTCGCATCGCGGCGCGGACCGGAAACGGTGCCCGATGCCCTGTCGGCAGGTCTACACCTGTTGACAAGCGATCGAATATGTTTGATTCTGTTGGAGATCGGCGCAGACTGGCCGAACTCCCCCGCAGAAGGAGCACGGCGGTGCACAAGACCGCGACCAAGTTGGCCGACGGCCGCGAACTCGTCTACTACGACCAGGAGTTCGGCGCGGCCCGGAACGCCGTGGACGAACGCCCGCTGGAACCCTCCGCGAGCCTCTCCGAGACCCGGCTCGACCCAGTGCTCGGCGAGTGGGTGACCGTCGCCGCCCACCGCCAGCAGCGGACCTACCACCCCCCGGCCGGCGAGTGCCCGCTCTGCCCCTCCCGGAACGGACGGCTGAGCGAGGTCCCGGCGGCCGACTACCAGGTCGTGGTCTTCGAGAACCGCTTCCCCTCGCTCGCCCCGGACTCCGCCGCCCACGTCACCGCCCACGAGGACGACCCCCTGCGCACCCTCCGGCCGGGCACCGGCCGCTGCGAGGTGGTCTGCTTCGCCCCCGACCACGACGCCTCCTTCGCCGACCTGGACGAGGCCGGGGCCCGCCTGGTGCTGGACGCCTGGACCGACCGCACGGCCGAACTCTCCGCCCGGCCCGAGGTCCGGCAGGTGTACTGCTTCGAGAACCGCGGCGAGGAGATCGGCGTCACCCTGGCCCACCCGCACGGGCAGATCTACGCCTTCCCCTTCGTCCCCTCCCGCACCGCCCGGATGATCGGCCGCGCCGAGGCGTACCGGGCGAGCACCGGGCGGAACCTCTTCGAGGACCTCGTCGCCGCCGAACGGGCCGCCCCCGAGCGGCTGGTGCTCCGGGGCGGGCACTGGACGGCCTTCGTGCCCTTCGCCGCCCGCTGGCCGTACGAGGTCCACCTCTACCCCAACCGCCGGGTGCGCGACCTCACCGCGCTGAACGAGGCCGAGCGCGCCGAGTTCCCCGGCCTCTACCTCGACCTGCTGCGCCGCTTCGACCGGCTGTTCCCCACTGCCGCCGGCTCCGCGCCGAACCGGACCCCGTACATCTCCGCCTGGCACCAGGCGCCGAAGGACGGCGGCGACGAACTCGCCCTGCACCTGGAGCTGTTCACCGTCCGGCGCGCTCCCGGCAGGCTCAAGTACCTGGCGGGCGTGGAATCCGGACTCGACGCCTTCGTCACCGATGTGAGTCCGGAGGCCGCCGCCGAGCGGCTGCGCGAGGCCGCGGCCGACTGACCCGGCCCACAGGAGGGCCCCGGCACGGCCGTCGATCGAGCCGTGCCGGGGTCGGGGTCAGGAGGTCGACCACCGCCGCGGCGGCGATCCGGTGTCCGGCTCCCGCGTCACCGCGGCGCCTGCGGAACGAAGGCGAGGGTCTGCTCGGCCGCCGTGCGGCCGCCGCCGACCGTGGAGCCGGTGGTGTCGCTCCAGGAGCGGGCGGGCACGGTCTCGGCGAGTCGGCCCGAGGTGCCGGACATGCCGATCACCAGGCCGCTGTAACGGTTCACCAGCTGGAACCGGCCCTTCCCGGCCTTGCTGGGGAGCACGAACCACTGCTGCCCGACGGTGGCGTTCCCGCCGACGGCGCCGGTGGCGGTCAGCGCCGCGCCCCAGGCCCGGCCCGCCGTCGAGGTGGCGTCGACGCCCAGCAGCCGACCGGTGGCGGCGTTGACGATCCGGTAGGAGCCGTCGCCCTCGGCCAGGAACCGCCAGGACTCGCGGGCGGAGCCGGCCGCCCTGGCCGTGGAGGTGACGGCGGAGCCGCCGGCGCTCTGGGCGAGGACCCGGCCGTTGCCGCTCTGGATCCGGTAGGTCCTGGCCAGGTCGACCGGCGGGGCGGCCGGCGCGGACGAGCCGACGGTGAGCTCGACGTACTGGCCGTCCGAGCCGGCGCAGGCGAAGGAGCAGTACGACCGGAAGGTCCTGCCGACAATCGTGGTGCCGGTCAGGCTGGCGCTGTCCAGGAACCAGCGGTACCAGGAGGCGGTGTGGTAACCGCCGGTGTCGCCGAGCAGCGTCCACTTCTGGGTGGCCAGGTCCTTGGTGGCGTAGATCTGCTGCGGGGCGTTGCCGCTCTGGTCGACGGCCTGCGGAGTGCCGATGTAGAGGCCCAGGTAGGCGTCGTAGGCGATGTTCATGACGAACAGCGGCGTGCTCGGGGCGAGCGTGCCGACCGCGATCTGCCGGCTCACGGTGCCGGGGTTGGCCGGGTCGTACTCCTTGGCCGGCGGGAGGTACCCGGTGGGGTTGGCGCCGTCGGCGGGCACCATGTCGCTCTCCAGGCCGCCGGCCCCGGGCTGCGACCACGCGCCGTCGTACCACTTCTGCCAGCTGCCCGGCGCCATCTTGGCGGACATCGGGGCCCGCGCGACGTGCTGCTGGAACGCGCCCCAGCTGCCGCCCTTGTCGACGATCCGGGAGCCGTAGAAGACGTAGAAGTATCCGGAGGCGGTGTCCACGAACAGTCGCTGGTCGCCGTCGCCGTAGGAGAAGGTCTGCTGCGGGAAGGCCGCGGTGTCACCTCGCGTGGTGCTGCGGGGCGAGGTGATCACGTGGTCCCTGATCGTCCAGGTCCGGCCCTGGTCGGTGGAGACGGCGTAGTCGATCGCGTCGTAGTGCAGGCCGTCGCCGAAGGGCTGGGGGGTGAACTCGTTGTGCACCAGCCCGTACCAGTCCCCGCTGTCCGGGTCGACCCAGACCCCGGCCAGGTCGCAGTAGTTCCGCTGGGCGTAGTGCGAACCCTGCGGCGCGTAGCTGGACTCCCGTCCGGTGGGGCTGTTGTTGCAGCGTGCGGTGGTGTCGTCGTTGCGGTCCGACGGGTCGGCGGGGTTGACGGCGTCGCTGATCGCGGCGGACCTGGTGGCGCTGTCGAAGTCCCGGCCGGTGAAGAAGTCCCACTGCCGGGAGTCGTTCGCGCCGTACAGCGAGTGCGACTGCTGGAAGTAGAACGTGCCGTCCTTGTCGGTGTAGGGACTGGCCTGGGTGTCGTCGGGGTAGGCGTACGAGCCGGTCCTGCCGACCGAGACCGTGTACGTGGCGGGGGCCGGCCTGCCGGCGGCGGGTGAGTCGGCGGACGGCCTGTCGGCGGACGCCGGTCCGGCGGCCAGGGTGCCGGCGCCGAGCGCCGCCAGGGCGGTGGCGGCGAGGACGCGGGCCCATCGGGTGGGTAGAGGTGGCACTGGTACTCCTCTTCCGTGGCGGG
Source organism: Kitasatospora sp. NPDC001225 (assembly GCF_053597855.1). Classification (NCBI taxonomy): domain Bacteria; kingdom Bacillati; phylum Actinomycetota; class Actinomycetes; order Kitasatosporales; family Streptomycetaceae; genus Kitasatospora; species Kitasatospora sp. NPDC001225. The sequence goes on along the minus strand of NZ_JBSFJC010000147.1, from coordinate 10,386 downwards.
GCGCACGGTTGCGCCCCTGCTGTGGGGGTGCGGAACGGGAGAGTGGTCCGGGGCGGCGGGCGGTCAGCCGTCCGCCATGCGGAAGTCGTACCGCGGGGGCACGGGTGTGCCGGGGTGGACGGCGAGCCAGAGGGTGTCCAGGGAGAGCTCGCCCTCGCGCATGGTGTCGACCTGGATGCCCTCGGCCAGCAGTCGCCGGACCCGGTCGTCGTCGCCGAGGGCGTGCGCCGCCTCCGCCTCGGCCAGCCTGATCCGCCCGTGCGCCCGGTCGGCCGGGGAGAGCGCCTCGATCAGCGCGAGTGCCTCGGCTGGGCGCTCGGCGCGCCGCAGCGACTCCAGCGTCTCGATCGTCAACTCCCGTAGTTCCGGGCGGAGTCGGTGGGACGAGAGCAGGAGGTCGGCGGCCTCCCGCGGTTGCGGGGCGAGGAGGGCGAGCGCGCGCAGTGCCCACGGCGAGGCCTGCACGGCGACGGAGCGTTCGAACGCCTCGTGGGCGGACTCCCGTTCCCCGTCGGCCAGGCGCAGCAGCCCGAGCTGGTACAGCGCGTGCCAGTCCGTGGCGTTCGCCTCCAGCAGCCGCCGCCAGTGCGCGCCGGTGACCGGCTCGGCCGGCGGGTCGCAGACCGGGAGCGTGCCGGTCCTCAGGAGCCGTCGCCAGGGCTCCTGGGCGGCCGCCGGCTCGCCGAAGGGCAGGGCGGGCGAGGCGGGCAGAGCGCCGGCCTCGATCTCCAGCGCGGCCCAGCCGTCTCCCTCGGACAGCACCTCCTCGGGCGCGCCGAACTCCCCGGCCCGGGCGTCGGCCCGCTCCAGGTCCAGCCGCGGGAGCAGCCGGTCCAGCGCCTGGCCGGCGGCCTTCCGGGCGGCGTCCCAACTCCCGTGCACGGCCGTGGGATCGGCCTGCAGCAGCCCGTACGCCTCGGTCCACGACCAGGTGGCGCCGGCGGGCATCGCCAGGTGCTCCAGCTGGGTGCGGGCCAGGCCCGCCTGGATCTCCAGGTAGGCGGAGTCCGGGCCGGAGAGCCACTCCTGCCAGTGCCTGCCGCCGGTGCCGGTGCCCCAGCAGAACAGCTTGCGTCCGCGCAGCCGGGCGGTGGAGGTCTGGACGAGCCCGGCGCCGGTGCCGTCCAGCGCGGCGATCCAGGGGCGTTCGCCGCCGGGGAGGTCGAGGAAGTAGTCCGCGGCGCGCGCCGCCCGGCCGGGGTAGCTGCGGTCGGCGCCGTCGGCCTCCGGGAAGGCCACCCGGCGCAGATCGCTGACGTAGTCGCAGTGGAAGGCGTGGTCGGCCGGGCCGAGGACGCGCACGTCCCGGTCCTGGGGCACCGCGATGTTGGACCACCAGTAGACCGGCGTCTCGGTCGGTGCGGGGTTGTGCACGGCGACATGGACGTAGAGCACCGGGGAGCCGGCGGGCAGCCAGCTGTCCATCCGCAGCACCAGGCGCCGCAGCCGCTCGAAGGCGTACATCCGCAGGACCGGGGTGCCGTCGGGCGCGCGCACCCGGACGGCGTGCAGCGGCTCGCAGGTCAGCGGCCAGTGCCCGGTGGCGCCGAGGTTCCACTCCACCCCGCCGGCCAGCCAGGCGTCGCGCAGGGCGAGGTTGGCGGGCTGCAGGATCCGGTTGCGGTGCAGCAGTTCCCGTCCGGTGGGGCGGTGGACCAGGGACCACAGCCGCCCGCCGAGGGAGGGCAGGAAGGTCGCGGTGAGGGTCTCGTTCTCCAGTACCACGCACGGGAGTTCACGCTCGGTACGGACGCGGTCGTACCCGCTCTGCCGGGTGTACGGCAGCAGGGTGTCGGGCACCCCGTAGGCCAGGTTGCGGCGCATCTCGTCGTCGACCCCGGCGCCGGCGCCGGTCTGCCGGGGCAGGCCGTGCAGGATCGGCAGGGTGCCGCCGACCGGATCGGGGGTCCCGTCGATGCGGAGCGGGTCGGTGCGCAGGGTCGAGGTCACTTGCCGATCCCAACTGTCATGCCCTGGATGATCCGCGAGCCCATCCAGGAGAAGAGCGCGATCATCGGGGCGAGGATGATGCAGACCCCGGCGAACATCGTGCCGAAGTCCAGGCCGTTGAACTGCTGTGCCGCGACGAACGAGGAGAGCGCCACCGGGAGGGTGGTCGTTCCCTGGCTGTTCGTCAGGACGAGGGCGAACAGGGTCTCGTTCCAGGCGGTGATGAACTGCAGGAGGAAGGCGGTGACCAGTCCGCCCCGGGCGACCGGCAGCACCACCTGGACGAAGGTGCGCAGCGGGCCGGCGCCGTCCAGGACGGCGGCCTCCTCCAGCACGCCGGGGACGCCGCGGAAGAAGCCGGTCAGCAGGAAGACGGTGAACGGCATCGCCAGGCCGACGTAGACCAGCCCGAGGCCGAGGTCGCTGTCGGTCAGGCCCACCCGGGACAGGCCGATGAACAGCGGCACCACCAGGACCTGGCCGGGCACGCCGAGGCCCATGGCGAAGCTCATCGTCAGTGCCGAGGAGGTCCGCGAGCGGCGCCGGGCGAGGGCGTAGGCGCAGGGGGCGGCGAGGGCGACGGCGACCACGGAGGAGAGGCCGGCGGTGAGCACGCTGTTGAGGGCCGCCCGCGCGAAGCCGCCCTCGTCGAGCGCGGTGGTGTAGTTGCCGGTGTCCGGGCTGGTCGGCAGGCCGAAGCCGTGCCGCAGGATGTCGGGGCCGCTGCGCAGCGAGGTCAGCAGGATCCACAGGAGCAGCAGCAGGTCGGCGGCGACGACGATCCAGACGGCGGCCGTGCCGATCCTGCTCGCGGGTCCGGTGGGTCGGTTACTGCGTCGCACGGGAGGGACCTTTCCGGTTGGGTGCGGGGGGCCGGGACGCGACGGGTCAGTACTCGACCGGTTCGCGGCGCAGCAGGCGGCGCAGCACGACGGTGATCAGGGTGACCATGGCCAGGCTGACGATCGCGGCGGCGGTGGCCGTGCCCAGCCGGGGGACGGTGCCCTGCGGGAAGGCCTCGGCGTACACGTACACGGCGGTGTTCCAACTGCTCACCGGCGGATAGGCGTTGGTGCTGCCGCCGTAGAGCAGGATCAGCTCGAAGATCTTCACCGAGCTGACGGTCCACAGCACCGCGCAGACCGCGATGACGTCCCAGGCGCACGGCAGGGTGATGTGCCGGAAGCGCTGGAAGGGGCCGGCACCGTCGAGTTCGGCCGCCTCGTAGAGGTAGTCGGGGATCTGGTCGACCGCCGCCATGATGATGGAGGTGTAGTAGCCGGTCGCCGTCCAGACCAGGGTGCCCAGGACCATCGGGAGCAGGTTGTCCGTCGACAGCCACTTGGGCGGTGTGGTCACCCCGAAGACCTTCAGCGCCTGGTTGACCGGGCCGGTGGGCGAGAACAGGAACCCGGCGGCGATGCCGAAGACCATGCCGTTGACCAGCGAGGGGAAGAACAGCACCGACCGGGCGAAGAGCCTGGCCCGCATCTCTCGCAGCACCAGGGTCAGCGCGAAGCTGAGCACGAAGGTGATCGTGCCTCCGACGACCATCAGTTCGAGCGTGTTGAACAGCGAGGTGCGGAACCTCGGGTCCTGGAACAGCAGGAGGTAGTTCCGCGGGCCGCGCCACTCCATCTCGCCCATGCCGTCCCACGCGTACAGGCTGGTCCACAGGGCGTAGCCGACCGGGGCGACGAACAGCACCGCGTACACGATCAGCGCGGGGGCGGTGAAGGGCCAGAACACCCGGCGGCGCTGGCGCTCCAGCGGGCCGACGCCGGAGCGGACGGCGCGCTCGGACCGGCCCGGGGCGGCGTCCGTCCGGGGCGGCTCCTCGATCGTCGTCGCCACCGTCAGCCCTGGGTCTGCCAGTAGGTGACCTGGTCGGCCTTGCACTTGGCGACGAACCGGTCGGCCGTGGTCCTGCCGTGCCAGAAGTCCAGGTAGTTCTCGTTCAGGACCTTGGGCAGCCAGCTGCCGGCCACCCCGTCGAAGGCGAGGCGCACGGTCGGGGCCTCCAGGGCCTTCTGGACGTCGGCCAGTTCGGCGGGGGCCGGGATGTCGCCGCGCGGGGTGAGGTTGCCCGCGGTGGTGGAGATCCCGGACAGGTGCTTCTTCTGCAGGAAGAAGGCGATGAACTTCTGTGCGGCGGCGGCGTTCCTGGCCCGCTTGGGGATCGCGAAGCCGAACAGGCCGGCGTCCGGGGTCTTCGCGCCGGGCGGCAGCATCGACGCCGTCCTCCAGCCGGCCGGGACCTGCTTGGCCACCTCGGCGGTGACGTAGTTGCCGTCCATGTAGAAGGCGGCCTTGCCGCCCGCCCAGTTGGTCTCCTGCGCGGGGTACTTGGTGGCGTCGTAGCCCTCGATCAGGTGGCCGCCCCTCACCAGCTGCTCCACCTGCCGCGCCGCGCCGAGGACCGCCGGGTCGTCCCAGGTCGCGCCGGTCCGGTCGGCGGCGAGCTGGGCGACGTTCACCCCCGCTCCGTCGAGCAGGTAGTCGAAGTACAGCGCGTTGCTCCAGGGATCCTCCCCCTCGGAGGCGACGCACGCCTTCCCGGCCGCCTTCAGCGCGTCACAGGCCTTGAGCAGTCCGGCCCAGTCGGTGGGCGGACTCGGCATGGCGGTGGTGATCGCCGGGTCGGCCGCGTTGTAGAACATGGCGTTGGTGACGACCTCGTACGGGATCACGTAGTGGTTGGAGCCGGAGGGGTCCTTCGGCAGCATGTCGAAGTACTTGGCCGGGAGGACCTGGGAGACCGGGACGTCCTCCTCGGGCACCCGCAGCTGCAGCACCGGCGAGAGGTCCAGTGCCTGGCCTGCCGCGGCGGTGGTGCCGTAGACCTTGTCGTCGGACTCGTCCCACAGGTCCGGGGCCCGGTTGGCGGCGATCGCCGGGCCGATCTTCTTGGCGATGTCCCGGCCCGCCCAGGTGACGTCCACCTTGGCGCCGGTGGTGGCGGTGAAGTCGTCGATCGCGGCCTTCAGCACCTTGGCCTGCGGCTCGTCGGCGCGCCACATCGACCAGTAGGTGAAGCTGCCGGCGGCCTTCGCGCCGCCCTCCGAGCCGCTGCCGCAGGCGCTCGCTCCGAGCGCGAGGGCGACGGCGGTGGCCGCCCCGACGACGCGGGCGGCGGGCATGGTCGTTCTCCCCATGGGTGGTTCCTCTCGGAGGCGCGAGATGCCGCGCGGACGTGTCGTCAGCCGGGGCCCGAGGACGGGGAGCGGCTGGATGGCTGGGACGATACGGTCGGGTTGACCGGTAAATCAAGAGTCCTTGCAAAAACCTGCTCAGGACCGCGGTGTCTCGACACCGTTCACGCAAGGAACTCTCAAGTGACGAGCCAGGGCGGGGGTTTGATCAATCTTGACGCCCCCTCACCGGTGCCCTACCTTTCACCGAAAGCAAGTTGACCGGTAAAGTCGAAGGATCCAGTCATGGTGACGATGCAGGACGTGGCCGAGCGTGCCGGGGTCACGAAGCAGACCGTCTCCAACGTCATCCGGGGGCGGGGGGCCGTGAGCCCGGCGACCGCGGCCCGGGTGCGCGCCGCGATCGGGGAACTGGGGTACACCCCCAACCTGGTCGCACGCTCCCTGGCCACCGGCGCCACCAGGACGGTGGGACTGTTCGTCCCCACCGTGACGGGCTCCTTCTACCCCGACATCGTCGAGGAGGTCGAGGACGTCCTCGACGCGAACGGCTACCACCTGCTGCTCTGCACCACCCGGCTCGACGGCGAGCGCGCCAAACGGCACCTGGCGGGCCTGACCAGCCGCTCGGTGGACGCCCTGCTGATCGCCGGCGACCGGGACCTGATCGACCACCTGCCGCTGCTGGCCGAGGCCTCCTTCCCGGTCGCCCTGTGCGCCTGGGAGACCGACGCCCCCGACCGCTTCCCGGTGGTCACCATCGACTACGAGCGGGCCGGCTACCTGGCCGGGCGCCACCTGCGCGAACTCGGGCACGAACGCGTCGCGGTGCTCGCCAGCCCCGACCACGGCCCGCGGGTCGCGGGCTTCCGGCGCGCCTTCGCCGCCGACGGACTGACCGTCCCCGACGCCGCCGTCCACACGGCGTCCGAACCCACCCCCGCGGGCGGCTTCGCCGCGGCGACGGCGGCACTCACCGCCGACCCGACGATCACCGCGCTCTTCGCCACCCACGACGTCCTCGCCCTGGGGGCACTGGAGGCCGCCCGGGCCGAGGGCCGCTCCGTGCCCCGCGACCTGTCGATCGTCGGGCACGACGACAACCCGGAGGTCGGCGTGGCCCGACCGGCGCTCACCAGCGTGGCCATCCCCAAACGGGAGATGGCCCGGGAGGCGGTCGAGCTGCTGCTGCGCGCCCTCACCCGGTCCGGCAGCCCGGCCAACTCGATCCAGCTGCTGCGGCCCGAACTCGTCGTCCGGGACAGCACCGGCCCGGCCGACGGCCGCTGAACGGACCCGGCCCGGCCCCTCGGCACCGCGCGGGGCGGCACGGGCTCCCCACGCCCCGGCCCCCCGGCAACGCCCCCGACTACTGCATCGCGCCCGCGCCCGACGGTGCCATGCGGTTCCGCGCAGTTCCACGCAAAGATCGTCCCTCGCGCGCGCGGCACTAGACTTCCGCCATGCTCAAAGCCGACCGCACCTCCCGGATCCTCACGCACCTCACCGAGACGGGCAGCGCCGATGTGCACGAGCTGGCCGGGCTCCTGCGGGTGTCGGCGGCCACCGTCCGACGGGACCTCCAGGAACTCCACGACCAGGGCCTGCTGCACCGCACCCGCGGCGGGGCGGTCACCGGCGCCGTCAACCTCGAACTGCCGCTGCGCCACAAGCACGGCACGCGGCAGGCGGAGAAGCGTCGCATCGCCCTGGCGGCCGAGCAGCTGGTGCCCGACGGCGCGGTGGTCGGCCTGACCGGCGGCACGACGACCAGCGAGCTGGCCCGCGTCCTGGCCGAACGCGGCGGGATCACCATCGTGACCAATGCCGTCAACATCGCGGCCGACCTGATCGTCCGGCCGGACATCCGCCTGGTGGTGGTCGGCGGCATCGCCCGGACCACCAGCTACGAACTGGTGGGGCCGGCCGCCGACCGGATGCTCGCGCAGTACCACCTCGACATCGCGTTCATCGGCGTGGACGGCCTGACCCCCCAGGAGGGCTGCACCACGCACGACGAGATGGAGGCCCAGACCGACCGGGCGTTCCTGCGCAGCAGCGCGCGGTCGGTCGTCCTGGCCGACAGCAGCAAGATCGGCCGGGTCACCTTCGCCCGGATCTGCCCGCTCTCCGACGTCCACGACCTGGTCACCGACGGCGAGGTCACGGCGGCGCAGGAGGAGGCGATCGCCGCCGACGGCGTACGGATCCTGCGCGCCTGACGCCGAGGCGCCGTCCTCACGGGCCCGGGTCCCGAAGACCCGGCTCCCACCCCACACTGACGCCCGGCCGGTCCCACCGGCCGGGCGTTTCTGTCACCGCAACGGTTGACATGAACTCACTAAACCAGGAAGCTCTTTCGCATCTGCGCGGAATCAACTCCAATCAAGCATTTCCAATCAGTCGATCAAGCGCATACGAAGGCGGCAACCGCGGTGGACGACCGTGTGCCGGCGCTCCCCGCGGTGTGCGCCACCGGCGCCTCCCCGCTCGCCCGGGCACGTCCGGCACGCCCTGACCACCGGCCCCCCGACCACCCGCCCCTCGAACGCCGAACGGAGACACCACCGTGCGTCCACTCCGGCCCCACCTCCGCAGGGCCGCCCTCCTGGCGGCCCTGGCCGTCCTCCCCGCCCTCGCCGGGCCCGCCCTCCCCGCCCGCGCCGCGGCCCCCGCCTCCGCCGTCCTCGACCAGGGCCACCGGAGCGTCACCTGGCAGAGCCCGCAGTACGCCAAGGGCACCCTCGGCACCCCCGCCAGCTGCCCTCCGGCCACGCAGGACCCGGGCGGCACGGTCTGCGACCACTTCGACCTGACCGTGAACGTGCCGGCCGGGTACTGGGACGACAACCCGGAGGGCGGCGTCCCGGTGTCCGTCCGCTGGCAGAACCCCACCGACGACTTCGACCTCTACGTCTACGACGCCGGCGGCAAGCAGGTGGCCACCAGCGCCGGCACCGCCGACCCGGAGGCCACGGTGATCCCCAAGGCCTCGGGCACCTACCACGTCCTGGTGGTCCCCTACGACGTCCACGGCGGCTCCTACACCGGTACGGCCTACCTGCCACAGACCGCCGACGCCGGCGACCTGACCGGCTTCGGCGGCTCCCAGGGCAGCTACGACATCTCCGCGGGCACCCTGAAGGCCCGGGTCGACTTCCTCGCCGACGACCAGCTGCGCCTGCGCGCCGCCCCGGACGGCGTCCTCACCGATCCGGCGGGCAGCACGATCGTCCGCAAGCAGCCCGAGCCGCAGCGCGACACCAGCACCTTCGACGCCGGCGCGTACTACGGCATCCGCTCCAAGGGCCTGGTCCTGCGGGTCTACAAGCACCCGCTGCGGTTCGGCCTGTACAAGGCCGACGACCGCACCGCCCTCTGGCAGGAGAGCGCCCCGCTGCGCTGGAGCACCGGCGGACTGCGGCAGAGCCTGGAGCGCGGCGCGGACGAGCAGTTCTTCGGCGGCGGTGAGCAGAACGGCTCCTTCTCCCACCGCGACCGGACCGTCCACGTCGCCAACGGCACCGACTGGAACGAGGGCGGCTGGAACAACTCCCAGCCGTTCTACGTCTCCACCGCCGGCTACGGCGTCTTCCGCAACACCTTCACGCCCGGGATCTACGACTTCGGCTCGCCCGTCCGCACCGGGCAGCAGGAACGCCGCCTGGACGCCTACTACTTCACCGGTGACGTCAAGGCGGTGATCGGCCGGTACACCGACCTGGTCGGCAAGCCCTTCATGCCGCCGGTCTACGGGCTGGAGCCCGGCGACGCCGACTGCTACCTCCACAACGCCAACCGCGGCGAGCGCCACACCCCGGACGCGCTGAAGGTCGCCGACGGCTACGTGGACCACCAGATGCCGCTGGGCTGGATGCTGGTCAACGACGGCTACGGCTGTGGCTACGAGAACCTCGCGCAGACCGGCACGGGCCTGCGCAGGGACCACGCCCAGCTCGGTCTGTGGACCCAGAACGGCCTGCCCGACCAGGCCGAGGAGGTCAAGGCCGGCGTACGGGTGCGCAAGCTCGACGTGGCCTGGGTCGGCAACGGCTACGACTTCGCGCTGAACGCCTGCGACCAGGCCAAGGCCGGCATCGAGGACGGCAGCGACGCCCGCGGCTTCGTCTGGCTGCCGGTCTCCTGGGCCGGCGCGCAGCGCTGCGGCGTGCTGTGGAGCGGTGACCAGAGCCTGTCCTGGGACTACATCCGCTGGCAGATCCCGACCTACGCCGGCGCCACCATGTCCGGCATCGCCTACAACACCGGCGACGTCGGCTCGATCTACCGCCGGGACCCCGCGATGTACACCCGCGACCTGCAGTGGAAGGCCTTCCTCCCGGCGATCATGACCATGGACGGCTGGGCCCGGGACATGACGGGCACGCAGCAGCGGGACCAGCAGCCCTGGCTGGACGGCGAGCCGTACACCTCGATCAACCGCAAGTACCTGCAACTCAAGGAACGGCTGCTGCCGTACATGTACACCCTCTCCGCGGAGGCCGCCCGCACCGGCGTCGGCGCGGTCCGCCCGCTCGCCCTGGAGTACCCGCACGACCCGAACGCCCTCGGCCCGAACGCGACGTACGAGTTCCTGGCCGGGCCCGACTTCCTGGTCGCGCCGGTCTACTCGGACACCGCCGTGCGCGACGGCATCTACCTGCCCGAGGGCACCTGGACCGACTACTGGACCGGCCGCACCTACCAGGGCCCGACCACGGTCAACGGCTACTCCGCCCCGCTCGACACCCTGCCGCTGTTCGTCCGCGGCGGCGCGATCGTCCCGATGTGGCCCAAGGGCACGCTGTCCTGGGAGAACCGCGACCGCTCCGAACTCGACTACGACCTCTACCCGAAGGCCTCGGGCGACTCCTCCTACACCCTGTACGAGGACGACGGCGTCACCCGGCAGTACGCCGCCGGCTCCTCGGCCACCCAGCAGGTCGACGTGCACACCGGTCGCGCCGTCACCAACATCCGCATCGGCGCCAGTGACGGCGACTACGCCGGCAAGCCGGCCGAGCGCTCGTACCGCCTCACCGTGCACGGCCGCCCCGCACCGCGCCTGGTGGCCACCGACGCGGGCCCGCTGCCCCGGCGGGACTCGGCGGCCGCGCTCGACGCGGCCGGCTCGGGCTGGTACCACGACGCCGCCACCGGGGTGACGACGGTCCGGACGCCGTCCGTCCCCACCGGCGACGGCTTCTCCCTCAACCTGGTCCACGGCGGCAACTGACCGCACCACCGCGAGGGGCTTCCGCCCCGGTACGGCGAGGGCCCCGCC
>NZ_JBSFJC010000146.1:0-18683 GCF_053597855.1 Kitasatospora sp. NPDC001225 | reverse complement strand
CTATTGAGTCCCAAGGGGTGAGCGCCCGCCCCCGGGGTGTGAGCGTCGTGGGGGGCGGCTCACGGGTGTGATCTAACGTCCCGTTGTGGGGTCCGTGCGGACGCGTCCGCACGGACCCCTTTTCGTTCGCTTCCTTGTCTGTTTTGGATCGATTCATGTCGATCCGGATCGATCTGGGACCGCCGAAGGGGGCGCGAGCCATGACCGACCAGGACTTCCACCCGGGTCTCACGCCCGGGCATCTGGGCGCACCGGTGCTGGAACCGGAGGGCCGTCCGCCGGGTGCGCCCCGTCCGCGCTTCGATGCGCCCGATCCGCACCGACGGCGCAACGGGCTGGCCTGCGGGCTCACCGCGCTCGCGCTGATCGCGGTGTTCGGCGGGGTCGGGCTGACCGGGTACACCTGGATCCAGGCGCAGCGCAAACCCCCGGCCGCCGCCGACTTCGCCGGGCAGGGCACCGGCAGCGTGCAGGTCTCGGTGCCGGAGGGCGCCGGCCTCTCCCAGATCGCCTCCGCGCTGGTCCGCAACGGCGTGGTGGCCAGCTCGCTCGCCTTCACCCGGGCCGCGAAGGGCAGTGCGGCGGCGGCCGGGCGGATCCAGCCCGGGACGTACACGCTGAAGCAGCGGATGTCGGCCGCGGCGGCGCTGGCGGTCCTGATCGACCCGGCCAACGCCAACGGCCTGACCATCCCCGAGGGCTGGCGCGGCTACCAGATCTACGCGGCCATCGACAAGAAGCTGAACCTGCCCGCGGGCACCGCCCAGAAGACCGCCCAGGACCAGGGCGCCGAACTCGGCCTGCCGGACTTCGCCAACGGCAGCCCGGAGGGCTACCTGTTCCCGGCGACGTACAGCGTCACCGAGGGCACCACCGCCTTCGACCTGCTGAAGCAGATGGTGGACCGGGCCGGCCGGGAGTTCGGCCGGGACGACGCCACCGTGGTCGCGCAGAACCTCGGGCAGAGCGTGTACGGGCTGATCACCGTGGCCAGCATGGTCCAGGGCGAGGCCGACAACACCGAGGACATGGGCAAGGTGGCCCGGGTGATCTACAACCGGCTGGCCAAGGGCATGCCCCTGCAGCTGGACTCCACCATCAACTACGCGCTCGGCCGCTCGACCCTGAACACCTCGGTGACCGACACCAGGCTGGACTCCCCGTACAACACCTACCTGCACGCCGGACTGCCGCCGAGCCCGATCTCCAACCCCGGGCGGCAGGCGATCATGGCCGCGCTGGACCCGACGCCGGGGGACTGGCTGTACTTCGTCACCGTGAAGCCGGGGGACACCCGCTTCACCGACAGCTTCGACGTCCAGCAACGCAACGTGGCGGAGTTCAACGCCAACCGGGCGGCGGCCAAGCCGAGCGGCCCGGCGTCGGGCGCGCCATCCGAGCCGGCGGCGACGGCCCCGGGGGCCTCGGGCGGGGCCGGTGCGCCTTCCGCTCCCGGTGCGGGGACGCCGTAACGGAGTTGTGTGCCGTCGGTGAGATCGCTCACTGACGGTGCGTCCGCCCGGCCGGGGGTAAGGCTGCGGTACGGTAACGTCTCCCTCCAGGCGCTGCGCTAGCACGCCGGTTCGAGAATCAGCCGGGACCGCGTCGTCCCGGACGGCCGGTTTGATCCTCCGGTCGTCACCGTCGGTTAAGGGGATCAATGACCGATCTGGGCGGGGGCTACAACCCCCAGGGCGAGCCGTGGCACCCCGGTGATCCCGGGTACGACGGCCGGCAGCCGGTCCCCGGCCAGCAGGACGGCCAGTGGCAGCAGCAGTACCCGCAGCAGGGCCAGCAGGTCCAGCAGCAGTACGGGGACGTGCAGCAGGGGTACGCGCAGCAGCAGATGGCGCCGCAGATGCAGCAGCAGATGATGGCGCAGCAGGGCTACCAGCAGCAGGCCCCCCAGCAGCAGATGCCGCAGCAGGGCTACCCGGGCGGTCAGCAGGGCTACCAGCAGCAGATGGCGCAGCAGCAGGCGCCGGTGCAGCAGCAGGGCTACCCCCAGCAGGGGTACGTGCCGCAGCAGCCGCAACCGCAGCAGCCGATGCAGCAGGGGTACGCGCAGCAGCAGCTGCCCCAGCAGCAGGCGCCGGTGCAGCAGCAGGGTTACCAGCAGCAGGCTCCGCAGCAGGTCCAGCCCCAGCAGGTCCAGGCACAGCAGCCCCTCCAGCAGCAGCCCCCGCAGCAGCCGGCCCCCGAGCAGCAGGCTCCGCAGCGGCAGGTGCCGCGGCGCCGGGCCAAGCCGCAGCTGGCCCCGGAGCCGGTGCCGGCCTCCGGCCCCGGCCCGGACGGGATCGACTGGGAGGCCGAGGCCGCCGCACTGGAGGCCGGCGCCGACCCGGTCGGCGCCGCGCGCGAGGGCGGGACGGACGAGTGGGACGGCCACGCGGACGGCGGCCGCCACGAGGAGGACGGGTACCCCGACGAGCACGCCGAGGCCGGGGAGGCCGGCTTCCTCGGCGAGCAGGACGACTCCCGCGAGGCCCAGAAGAAGCGCAAGGAGAAGGGCAAGAAGTCGGGCCGCCGCAACGGCGGCGCCTGCCTGCTGGTCGCCGCGGTGCTGCTCGGCGCCGTCGGCGGGGCCGGCTGGTGGGGCTACGGCTTCTACCAGGACCACTTCGGCCCGGCACCGGACTTCACCGGCGAGGGCACCGGCTCCGTCCAGGTCGAGGTCAAGAAGGGCGCGGTCGGCGGGCAGATCGGCCTGGCGCTGAAGAACGCCGGCGTGGTCAAGAGCGTCGACGCGTTCAACACGGCCTGCAAGGCCGAGCCCAAGTGCGGCACCATCCAGTACGGCTTCTACGAGATGAAGAAGGAGATGCCGGCCGCGGCCGCGCTCAAGGAGCTGCTCGCCCAGGCGGGCGGCGCGGCGATCGTCGTACCGGAGGGCAAGAACTCCACCGAGATCTACACCCTCATCGACACCAAGCTGAAGCTGCCGCCGGGCACCACGGCGGGCGTCGCCAAGGCGCAGGTCAACGACCTCGGCCTGCCGGCGTACGCGAACGGCAACATCGAGGGCTTCCTCTGGCCGACCCGCTACAACGTCGCCGACGGCATGAAGCCCGAGGACCTGCTCAAGCAGATGGTGAAGAACGCCACCGAGAAGTACGCCGATCTGGACGCCCAGGCGGCCTCGGTGGGGCTGAAGACCGGCTACGAGGTGCTCATCGAGGCGAGCATCCTCCAGCGCGAGGGCAACAACCCGGAAGACTTCGCCAAGATGGCCAAGACCATCCAGAACCGGCTGGCGGCCGGCGGCGAGATCAACCACCGGCTCGGCATGGACACCACGCTCCAGTACTCGCTGGGCCGCAAGGACCTCGACAAGAAGGACATGGACGACGCGTCCAACAAGTACAACACCTACGTGAACCAGGGCCTGCCGCCCGGTCCGATCTCCAACCCCGGCGACGAGGCGCTCAACGCGACGCTGCACCCGGCGGACGGAAAGTGGCTGTACTTCATCGCGATGTCCCCGACCAAGACCCGGTTCGCCGAGACGAGCAAGGAGCACTACGCCAACGTCAAGGAGTACTGCCAGTCGGCCGGGCAGGGCTTCGACGAGGCGCGTGGCCACTGCACCACCAAGAAGTAGCCGCACCACCAGGAAGTGGCCGCGGCACCAGGAAGCAGCCGCGGCCGGACGACAGTTCGCCAGTTCGCGGAGAGAAGCGTTGACCAGCAAGCACCGGGCGGCCGTTCTCGGCTCGCCGATCGCCCACTCGCTCTCGCCGGACCTGCACCGGGCCGCCTTCGCGGCGCTCGGGCTGGACGGCTGGCGCTACGACGGCTTCGAGGTCGACGAGGCCGGGCTGCCCGGGTTCGTCGCCGCGCTGGACGAGGCCGAGTGGGCCGGGCTGTCGCTCACCATGCCGCTGAAGCGGGCGGTCATCCCGCTGCTCGACGAGGTCAGCGCGACGGCCCGCTCGGTGGACGCGGTGAACACCGTGGTGTTCACCGCCGACGGCCGGCGCACCGGGGACAACACCGACGTCCCCGGGCTGGTCAACGCGCTGCGCGAGCGCGGGATCACCGAGGTGCCCGAGGCGGCCGTCCTGGGCGCCGGGGCCACCGCCTCCTCGGCACTGGCCGCGCTCGCCCAGATCTGCACCGGCGAGGTGAAGGTCTACGTGCGCAGCGTCGAGCGGGCCCGGGAGATGGCCGAGCTGGGCGAGCGGCTGGGCGTGGCCGTCCGCACCGCCGACTGGGAGCTCGGGGCGCAGGCGCTGGCCCGGCCGCTGACGATCTCCACCACGCCGGTCGGCGCGACCGACGTCTTCGCCGAGGCGCTGCCCGCCGAGCCGGGCGCGCTGTTCGACGTGCTGTACCACCCGTGGCCGACGGCGCTGGCCGCCGCCTGCGCCGGGCGCGGGGCGACCGTCCTGGGCGGGCTGGACCTGCTGGTGCACCAGGCGGTGCTGCAGAACCAGGCCTTCACCGGGCGGACGCCCGGGCCGCTGGCGGCGATGCGCGAGGCGGGGGAGAAGGCGCTCGCCGGGCACTGAGCCCGGCCCCGGCGGACTCGGGCGGGCCCGGCCCCACGGCCGGGTGCCCGCCCGCCGTCCGGTTTCCCGGGCGGTTCCCGGCCGGATCGTGGCCGGTTGCTGTCCGTCACGCGGACTGTGCCCCCGGGTGCCGCTGGGGCATGAAAGGATTCAGGTACAAAAGGCACGCCCGGGGCGGGCCCCGGCGGTGCCGTGGTCCGGTCCGCTGATGAAGGAGCTCCGTTGGGTACGTTGCGCTGGCTGACGGCGGGGGAGTCGCACGGCCCCGCACTCGTCGCGACGCTGGAAGGCCTGCCCGCCGGTGTACCGGTCACCACCGACGTGGTGGCCGACGCGCTGGCGCGCCGCCGGCTCGGTTACGGCCGCGGGGCGCGGATGAAGTTCGAGCAGGACGAGGTGACCTTCCTCGGCGGCGTCCGGCACGGTCTGACCATGGGCAGCCCGGTCGCGATCATGGTCGGCAACACCGAGTGGCCGAAGTGGGAGCAGGTCATGTCGGCCGACCCGGTCGACCCCGAGGTCCTGGCGGGCCTGGCCCGCAACGAGGCGCTCACCCGCCCCCGGCCCGGCCACGCCGACCTGGCCGGCATGCAGAAGTACTCGATCGACGAGGCCCGGCCGATCCTGGAGCGCGCCAGCGCCCGCGAGACGGCCGCCCGGGTCGCGCTGGGCGCCGTCGCCCGCGCCTACCTCCGCGAGGTGGCCGGGATCGAGATCGTCAGCCACGTGGTCGAGCTGGCCGCCGCCAAGGCGCCGGCCGGCGTGGTGCCGCTGCCCTCGGACGAGGCCAAGCTGGACGCCGACCCGGTGCGCTGCCTGGACGCCGACGCCTCGAAGGCGATGGTCGCCGAGATCGACCAGGCCCACAAGGACGGCGACACCCTCGGCGGCGTGGTCGAGGTGCTGGCGTACGGCGTGCCGGTGGGCCTCGGCTCGCACGTGCACTGGGACCGCCGGCTGGACGCGCGGCTGGCCGCCGCGCTGATGGGCATCCAGGCGATCAAGGGCGTCGAGGTCGGCGACGGCTTCGACCTGGCCCGGGTGCCGGGCTCCCAGGCCCACGACGAGATCGTCCCGACCGCCGAGGGCGTCAAGCGCACCTCCGGCCGCTCCGGCGGCACCGAGGGCGGACTGTCCACCGGCGAGCTGCTGCGGGTGCGCGCCGCGATGAAGCCGATCGCCACCGTGCCGCGGGCGCTCCAGACCCTGGACGTGCGCACCGGCGAGCCGGCCAAGGCGCACCACCAGCGCTCGGACGTCTGCGCGGTCCCGGCCGCGGGCATCGTCGCCGAGGCGATGGTCGCGCTGGTGCTGGCGGACGCGGTGAACGAGAAGTTCGGCGGCGACAACGTCTCCGAGACCCGCCGCAACGTGCAGGGCTACCTCGACAACCTGATCATCCGATGACGAACCCCGTTGTCGTGCTGGTCGGCCCGCCCGGCAGTGGCAAGTCCACCGTCGGGCGGATGCTGGCCGAGCGCCTGGGCGTCGGCTTCCGGGACACCGACGCCGACGTCGAGGCGACGGCCGGCAAGCCCATCCCGGAGATCTTCATCGACGAGGGCGAGCCGCACTTCCGCGCGCTGGAGGCGGCCGCCGTGCGCGCGGCCGCCGAGGGGCACGACGGGGTCCTGGCGCTCGGCGGCGGCGCGGTGATGGCCGAGGCCACCCGCGCGCTGCTGCACGAGCTGCCGGTGGTCTTCCTGGAGGTCCCGCTCGCCGACGCGGTCAAGCGGGTCGGCCTGGACGCCCCGCGCCCGCTGCTGGCCGTCAACCCGCGGGCCCGCTGGCGCGAGCTGATGGACGCCCGCCGCCCCCTCTACCTGGAGGTGGCCACCGCCGTGGTCGACACCGCCGGGCGCACCCCGGAACAGGTCGCGGACGCCGTACTGGAAGCACTGGAGCTGAAGACCCCCCATGACTGACACCACCGTCAGGATCCACGTCGGCGGCAGCGCCGGCCACGACCCGTACGACGTGCTGATCGGGCACCAGCTGCTCGGTGAGCTGTCTCCGCTGATCGGGACCCGCGCCAAGCGGGTGGCGCTCATCCACCCGGAGGCGCTCGCCGCCACCGCCGACGCGATCCGCGAGGACCTGCTCGGCGAGGGCTACGAGGCCATCGTGCTCCAGGTGCCCAACGCCGAGGACGCCAAGAGCGTCGAGGTCGCCGCGTACTGCTGGTCGGTGCTCGGGCAGACCGGCTTCACCCGCAGCGACGTCATCGTCGGCCTCGGCGGCGGTGCCACCACCGACCTGGCCGGCTTCGTCGCCGCGACCTGGCTGCGCGGGGTGCGCTGGATCTCCATGCCCACCACGCTGCTCGGCATGGTCGACGCGGCCGTCGGCGGCAAGACCGGCATCAACATCGCCGAGGGCAAGAACATGGTCGGCGCCTTCCACCCGCCGGTGGGCGTGCTGGCCGACCTCGACACCCTGGAGACGGTGCCCAAGC
The DNA here is from genome assembly GCF_053597855.1 of Kitasatospora sp. NPDC001225. Taxonomy (NCBI): domain Bacteria; kingdom Bacillati; phylum Actinomycetota; class Actinomycetes; order Kitasatosporales; family Streptomycetaceae; genus Kitasatospora; species Kitasatospora sp. NPDC001225. The sequence goes on along the minus strand of NZ_JBSFJC010000146.1, from coordinate 11,717 downwards.
ACGACTACGTCTCCGGCCTCGCCGAGGTCATCAAGTGCGGCTTCATCGCCGACCCGGCCATCCTCGACCTGATCGAGGCCGACCCCGAGGGCGCCAAGACCCCGTCCGGCCCGCACACCGTCGAGCTGATCCGCCGCGCCATCCAGGTCAAGGCCGACGTGGTCTCCGGGGACCTCAAGGAGTCCGGCCGCCGCGAGATCCTCAACTACGGCCACACCCTCGGCCACGCCATCGAGCGCAACGAGCGGTACAAGTGGCGGCACGGCGCCGCGATCTCCATCGGCATGGTCTTCGCCGCCGAACTCGGCCGCCTGGCCGGGCGGTTGGACGACGAGACGGCCGACCGGCACCGCACCGTGCTGGCCTCGGTCGGCCTGCCGCTGAGCTACCGGGCGGACGCCTGGCCGAAGCTGCTGGACGCGATGAAGATCGACAAGAAGTCGCGCGGCGACCTGATCCGCTTCATCGTGCTGGACGGCCTCGGCAAGACCTCCGTACTGGAGGGCCCCGACCCGTCGCTGCTGGTCGCCGCGTACGCGGAGGTCTCGGCGTGACCAGGGTGATGGTGCTCAACGGCCCCAACCTGGGCCGGCTGGGCAGCCGCGAGCCGGACGTCTACGGCGCCACCTCGTACGCCGGGCTGGTCGAGCGCTGCACCGCGCTGGGCAAGGAGTTCGGCTTCGAGGTCGAGGTGCACGAGACCAACTCCGAGCAGCAGATGGTGGAGTGGCTGCACGAGGCGGCCGACGGGCAGGTGCCGGTGGTGATCAACCCCGGTGCGTTCACCCACTACTCGTACGCGATGCGGGACGCCGCGGCCCAGCGCACCGCGCCGCTGATCGAGGTGCACATCTCCAACCCGTACGCCCGGGAGACCTTCCGGCACACCTCGGTGATCGCCGCGGTGGCCTCCGGCACCATCGCCGGTTTCGGGCTCGGCTCCTACGAGCTGGCGCTGCGCGCGCTGGCCGAGCGGCTCACCACCCGCTGAGGGTACGGGCGGTGGCCCGGCGGCGGACTGTGCCCGCTGCCGGGCCGCCGTGTAGTGTCCCCGCTGAGAAGTGTCGGGAGGTGCCGTGACGCAGTACACCGGAGGCGGGCAGGTCCCGCCGCGTCCCGTCGCCCCGCCGGTGGCGCCGGGGGGCGGAACGCGGGGGACGTCGTCGGGGGCGCAGCCGCTCTCCCCGCAGCCTCCGCCGTCCCCGCCGCCGGGCCGGCCGGCGCCGGCGGCGCCCGTCACTCCCGGGCCGACCGGCCCCGGGCCCGCCGCCCACCCCGTTCCCGCCCACCCGGCCCCGGCCCCCGCGGCCGTACCCGTGCCGAGCGCGCCGCCCGTGCCCGCCGGGGGCACCGGGCACTTCGTGCTGCCGTCCGGCGCACCCGTCCAACTGCCGGCCCACCCGCCGCGGCAGCACGCGGCCACCGGGCCGATAGCCGTCCTGCTGATCGGACCGGCCGGGGCCGGCAAGACCACCGTCGCCCGCCACTGGGCCGAGCGGCGGCCCACCCCGACCGCGCACATCAGCCTGGACGACGTCCGCGAGTGGGTGCAGGCGGGCTTCGCCAACCCGCAGTCCGGCTGGAACAACGCCTCCGAGGCGCAGTACCGGCTGGCCCGCCGCACCTGCGGCTTCGCCTGCCGCAACTACCTGGCCAACGGCATCTCCTGCATCATCGACGACGCCGTCTTCCCGGACCGCCCGGCGATCGGCCTCGGCGGCTGGAAGCGGCACATCGGCCCCGGCATGATCCCGGTCGTGCTGCTGCCCAGCCTGGACTCGGTGCTGCACCGCAACGCCCGGCGCAGCGGCAACCGCCGGCTCGGGGACGAGGAGGTGGCCCGCATCCACGGGCGGATGGCCGGCTGGTACAACTCCGGGCTGCCGATCATCGACAACTCCGCCCTGGACGTCGCCGGGACGGCCGCCGAGCTGGACCGCGTCATCCTGGCCCGGCTGATGGGCGTCCCGGTCCGCTGACCCGCCGCGGCACGGGGCTGTCGGTGCCGGCTGCGATGATGGACGGGTCCAGTCGCCGAGCCCGGAGGAGCCGACGCCCGTGCCCGAAGGCCACATCATCCACCGCCTCGCCACCGAGAACCGCGAGGCCTTCGGCGGCCGCCCGGTGCGGGTCTCCAGCCCGCAGGGCCGGTTCGCCGACGAGGCCAAGGTGATCGACGGGCAGTTGCTCACCGGCGCGGAGGCCACCGGCAAGCACCTCTTCCTCGGCTTCGAGGAGGGCGCCTGGGTGCACGTCCACCTCGGCCTCTACGGCGGCTTCACCTTCGGCACCGGCCCGGCGCCCGCGCCGGTCGGGCTGGTCCGGCTGCGGCTGGAGAACGAGGACGGCTACGCCGACCTGCGCGGGCCCAACACCTGCGCGCTCGTCACGGACGACCAGAAGGCCGCCGTCGCCGCCCGGCTCGGCCCCGACCCGCTGCGCGCCGACGCCGACCCGGAGGCCGCCTGGCGCCGGATATCCGGCAGCCGGACGACCGTCGCGGCGCTGCTGATGGACCAGAAGGTGCTGGCCGGGGTGGGCAACGTCTACCGGGCCGAGGTGCTGTTCCGCCACGGCATCGACCCGCACCGGGCCGGGCGCGACCTCACCCGCCGGGAGTGGGACGCGATCTGGGCCGACCTGGTCGCCCTGATGCGCGAGGGCGTCACCGCGGGCCGGATCGACACCGTCCGCCCCGAGCACACCCCCGAGGCGATGGGCCGTCCGCCCCGGGTGGACGACCACGGCGGCGAGGTGTACGTCTACCGGCGGGCCGCCATGCCCTGCCTGGTCTGCGGCACCGACGTGCGGACGGAGGAGCACGCCGCCCGCAACCTCTTCTGGTGCCCCGCCTGCCAGGCGGCGTGACCGGCCCCGGCCGGGACGCGCAACGCCCCCGTGTCGTGGAGAGCCCTTCTGACCTGCGACGATGGACGGGTGCCCGCCGAGCGGCGGGCACCCGTCCGCACGGCCACGTGTGAACGTGGAAGGGAAGGAAGTCCCATGATCTTCATTACGGTCAAGTTCGCGGTCCGCCCCGAGCGCGCCGACGAGTGGCTCGACCTGGTCGACGGTTTCACCCAGGCCACCCGCAGCGAGCCCGGCAACCTCTTCTTCGAGTGGTCCCGCAGCGTCGACAACGCCAACGAGTTCGTCCTGGTCGAGGCGTTCCGCGACGGCGACGCCGGCAAGGAGCACGTGGAGTCCGCGCACTTCACCAAGGCCATGGACGACATGTCGTACGCCGTGGCCGCCAAGCCGCAGATCGTCTCGATCGAGATCCCCGGCATGGACGGCTGGGGCGAGATGGGCGAGATCACCCCCCGGTGACACCCGAGCGCCCCTCCGGCCGGGTGCCCAGCCCGTAGGCTGGGGCCCGGGCGGCCGGAGGGAGCAGGCGGATGGAGCGGCACGAGGTGGCCAACACCGTGTCAGGCGCCACGGTGGGCGGCCATGTGGTGCAGGCCGGGAGCATCGGGTCGGTGCACCTCCACCAGCCGCGGGAGGTGTCGACGCCGCATCAGACCCGGCCGCCACGTGAGACCTTCGTCAACCGTGAGCGCGAGATCGCCATGCTCACTGCCGCATTGCGAAGGGTCGACGAGGGTGGGCTTGCCATCGTGGCCTTCACCGGCCTGGGCGGGGTGGGAAAGACCGAGTTGGTGGTGAAGTTCGCCGAGGAGCGTGCGGCGCACTTTCCGGGTGGCGTGCTGTACGTCGATCTCAAGGCCTACCGGCACCAGGCCGGGGTGGACCTCCCGGGGGTCGTGCAGATGTTTCTGCGCGCTCTCGGGAAGGAGTCTCCGGACGAAGAAGCGGCGCGCTTCGCGGAGTTCCGTACGGCAACCGCCGAGAAGCGGTGTCTGATCTTCCTGGACAATGCCGAGCACGCCGCCGAGGTCCGCGCCCTGCTCCCGTCGGCGGGACTGGTGGTGGCCGCGAGCCGGGAACGACGGCTGGGCGCGCTTCGCATGGACGGTGCCGTGGTGCAGCAGCTGGACCGGCTCAGTGCGGCGGCCGGTGCGGCGCTGGTGCGTGGCTGGCTGGGGCCCGAGCGGGGCGCCGACGGAGAGATCGCGGCGCTGGTGGAGCGTTGTGAGGGACTACCGCTCGCCCTGAACGCGGTCGGGGGCCAGCTGTTGGGCCGTTCGCGCCTCAAGGTGGGCCAGGTGGTGGCCGAACTGAGGGACCAGGAGCGCAGGTTGGCTGTGCTGGACAACGACGAGGGAAATCTCCGGCGGACCTACGACCCGGTGTATGAACGGCTCTCGCCACAGGCTCGTGTGCTGTACCACCTGATCGGAGTGCACCCCGGTCCCCACGTGTCGGCTGAACTCGCGGCTGCGGTGGGCGTCGAGCAGGCGGCGGAGGCCCTGGACGAGTTGTACCTCGTGCACCTGTTGGACGAGGTGGTGGACGACGGTCCAGGGGATCGCTACCAGGCCCATGACGTGGTGCGGACGCATGCCTACGCCTGTGCCCGTGAACTACCGTGCCAGGAGGAGCTCCTGGAACGTGATGTGGCGTACTTCCGGGGCCGTGCGTCGCTCGCCGATCGAACGATGGGCAGGGAGAGACTCCGCTTGCAGGACCCGAGCGGTGACGACCTGCCCGGCTTCGACTCCGAGACCGCCGCCATGCGGTGGCTGCACGCCGAACGCGCCAATCTGCGGGCGGCGGTGGAGACGGCATCCAAAAAGGGGTGGCACGGCGAGGTGTGGCGGCTCTGCGAGTCGCTCTGGCCGCTGTACCACGGCCGCAAGCTCTACGACGACTGGATCGCCACCCACCGGCTCGGCATCGAGTCGGCCCAGTGGGACAACCAGCCGGCCGCCGTGGTCAAGATGCGCAACCAGCTCGCCCGCGCCCACCAGGAGCGCAAGGAGTACCGGCTCGCCGCCGAGCAGCTGGCGCTCGCCACGGAGCTGGTCCCGCTGCTGACGAACCGCCGGGTGGTCGGGGTGCTCTACGAGACCGACGGCCTGCTCTGCCTGGCCGACGGCCGCCCGGGCGACGCGGTGGAGCGCTTCACCCTGGCCCTGGCGGAGAACCGGGGCGACGACCACGGCGAGATCGTCCAGAGCTACAACCTGGCGCAGGCGCTGATCGCCGACGGCCGTCCGGAGGAGGCGCTGACCCTGCTGGCCGAGGCCACCGCCCGGGCCGGGCGGACGCGGGACAACGACATGCTGATGAAGCTGCCGCTGGTCCGGGCCCGGGCCCACCGGGCCCTCGGGCAGCTGGACCTCGCCGTTGCCCACGCGGACGACTGCGCCCGGCAGGCCAAGGAGCGGAACCAGTACGCGAAGGAGGCGCAGGCCCACACCCTGCTCGTCACCCTCGCCGAGGAGCTGGACGACGCGGAGCTGGCGGAGCGCAGCCGCGAGCGGCTGCGGCAGCTGGCGGGCTGAGGGGCGGTCCGGGCCGAGGGGCGGTCCGTAGCGGGCGGGCGGGGTCAGGGCCCGGTACGGAAGGACACCCGGGTGCGGTCCCCGCCGGTGCGGACGGTGAGTCCGTGCTCGGGGAGGCCGGCCGGGTCGCCGCCGTCGGCGAGCCAGCAGGCCACGGCGGAGCCGAGCAGCAGCGGGTCGACGGCGGGGTCGGGGCGGCCCCAGTCCGGTTCGGCGCGGGCCTCCAGCAGCCGGCCACCGTGCAGCCGGAGCAGGTGGCGGGCCGGGCCGAGGGCGGCCACCGCGACGGCGAGGCCGGGCAGTTCGGCGGCGGTGTCGGCGAGCCAGCGGGTGGCGGGGCGTTCGGCGTGCGCCTCGGTGCGGGCGATCACCTCGGCCGTGTAGCGCAGGGCGTCGCCCGGGTGCTCGTCGGTGAGGGCGTGGAAGCCGCGCGGGGTGTGGTCGTCCGGGTGGAAGGGGTAGCGCCGCAGGCTCACCTCGGTCCCCTCGGTGCTGCCTTCGACGTCGTACGCGGTGGGCCACTCGGCGGCCCCGGGGCAGGGGACGGGCCTGGGGTAGGGCGGCAGGGCCGGTTCGTCCCCGGGTTCGTCCAGGCCGTCCAGGAAGGAGTAGAGCAGCGGGCGCAGCAGCCGGGCGGATTCGCCGCGGTGGGCGAGCGAGCGGTCGGTGATCTCGCGCAGGCCGGCCGGGGCCTCGGCGAGGGCCCGTTCGAGCTGGGCGGCGAGGTCCCCGTCCGGGTCGAGGACGGGGGCGGCCTGGCCGAAGGCGTAGCTGGGGGAGCGCGGGTCGAGTTCGGCGGCGCCGGTGGCGACGAGCATGGTGCGGTGTTCCAGGGCGGCGCCGTAGACGGTAACCGAGCCGTGGTCGCCGATCACGCAGTCGGCGGCGACGAGCGCGGCCTGCCAGCCCTGGTGGGGCGGGATCAGGCGCAGGCCCATCCGGCGGGCGTCGTCGAGCAGCGCCCCGGGGGCGTGGCGGCTCCACACGTTGGGGTGCAGGACGACGGCCACCGTGTACTCGTCGGCGGGCAGTTGGCGGACGAGCCGCCGGGGCAGGTCGGGGTGGCGGCCGAATAACGAGTGCTCGCTCCAGGTGGAGCTGACGACGACGAGCCGTCGGCCGCCGACGGCGCCGAGCGCGGCGCGGTAGCCGTCCCGGGAGCGCCGGCTGGCGAGCATCCGGTCGAAGCACGGGTCGCCGACCACCCGGGCGACGTCCAGGGCCTCGGGGCAGGAGGTCCGCAGCCGGTCCAGCTGTTCGGGGTGGGAGAGCCCGAGGACGTCCACGAACACCCGCCCGCGGTGGGTGAGTTCGTTGCGGGACAGGCCGGCGGCGCTGACCGTGTCGCCGGTGGACTCGGCGACCAGGCGGTTGTAGCCGGCGCCGTGCGGCAGGACGACGAGGCGGGCGTCCAGGCGGTGCATGGAGGAGTGGACGGCGCAGGCGACGGCCAGGTCGAAGCGGTGGCGGACGGCGTCGTCCCAGTCCAGCACGGTGAAGCCGGACAGGCCGTGCAGGTACTCGTCCAGGGCGCGGTCGGCGAAGACGGAACCGGGGTTGACGGTGAAGTACCACTCGATGCCGTGCGGGCTCAGCAGGGAGAGGACGTCCAGCACCCGGGTGGCCGAGGTGAGGGTGCGGGCGACCGCCAGCACGCGGGCCTTGACCGGGTCGGTGTTCCAGCGGTCGGCGGGCCAGGCATGGGGGTGGGACGGCACATCATGATCGTACTGGCCGGGGCCGTTCGCGGCGCGCCTTCCCGATCGGGAGTCAGCGGCCCGGGCGGGAGTCGGCGGACCGGGCGGGTGTCGGCGGACCGGGCAGGCGTCGGCGGGAGGGGTCAGCCCACTGCCGCGCTGGGCTCGTGGTGCTCGGCGGCGGCGCACTCGTCGAGGAGGGGGCGCATGGCCTCGTCCACGAGCCGGTAGCGCACCACTCGTCCGTCCCGGTCGCCGGTGACCACGCCGGCCGTGCGGAGCAGCCGCAGGGCCTGGGAGACGGCGGGGTCGCGCATGCCGGTGGCCACCGCGAGGTCGCTGACGGCGAGCGGGCCGGCCCGGTGGAGGGCGAGCAGCAGGGCGAGCCGTCCGGGGTCGGCGAGCAGGGAGAACCGCTCGGCCCAGGACCGGACGTGCGCGGGGTCGCCGATCGCGGCGATGGCCTCGCAGACCCGGTGCCCGTCGATGGTGCGGTGGCCCGCGCGGTCGGCCGGTACGAGATGCATGCGGACATTCTTGCAGGCGGCCGCCTGTGATCCTGGACACCTGCGCAGGTGCGCAGCCTTGCACGGGTCGGGGCGCGGCCCCTACGGTGTTCCCCGCCGTGGTGCTCGGGAAGACCGGTGACGGACCCTCAGGGGTCCCAGCCCGGAGCGGCCCTCGCCACTGTGATCGGGTCGTTCCTCCGCCTGCGGAGGAACGTCGTCCGTGCCCACGGAGCCACTGGGTGCCTCGCGCACCTGGGAAGGCGGGCACGGGTATCCCGTCAGCCAGGAGACCGGCCACGGCATCTCACGAGGTTTTCCACGAGGTGCTGGAGCGTGATCCGCAGATGACCCTGCCCGAAACCGTTGCCGCCGGCGCGAAGCCGGCCCCTTCCGTGCTGCCCAGCTTCAGATGGCGGCGCGAGGACACCGTCCGTACGGCCGGGCTGATGGCGGTGATCGTGGCCATGCACGTGGTGGCCTTCGGCACGCTGATCTTCCTGGTCGCGCCCGAGCGGTACGCGGTCGGTACCCAGGTCTTCGGGGTGGGCCTCGGCATCACCGCGTACACCCTCGGGATGCGGCACGCCTTCGACGCCGACCACATCGCGGTGATCGACAACACCACCCGCAAGCTGATGGCGGACGGCAAGCGGCCGGTCTCGGTGGGCTTCTGGTTCGCCCTCGGGCACTCCTCGATGGTGGTGCTGATGGCCGCCCTGGTGGCGGGCGGCGCGCAGCTGGCGAACACGCTGATGGACGACGAGTCGGCCACCCACAAGTGGCTGGGCGTGATCGGGACGACCACCTCCGGCGTGTTCCTCTACCTGATCGGTGCGCTCAACCTGGCGGCGCTGCTCGGCATCCTCAGGGTGTTCCGCTCGATGCGGGCCGGGAAGTTCGACGAGAAGGAGCTGGAGGCGCACCTCGACTCGCGCGGCTTCATGGCCCGGGTGCTGAACCGGGCGACCCGTTCGATCACCCGGCCGGGGCAGATGTTCCCGGTGGGCATGGTGCTGGGCCTGGGCTTCGACACCGCGACCGAGGTCACCCTGATGGTGATGGCCGGCTCGGGCGCGGCCTCCGGGCTGCCCTGGTACGCGATCGTCTGCCTGCCGCTGCTGTTCGCGGCGGGGATGAGCCTGTTCGACACCCTGGACGGGACGTTCATGAACTTCGCGTACCAGTGGGCCTTCGCCAACCCGGTCCGGAAGGTGTACTACAACCTGACCATCACGGGTCTGTCGATCGCGGTGGCCTTCATCATCGGCACCATCGAGCTGGTCGGGGTGCTGCACGAGAAGCTCGACCTGACCGACCCGGTCACCGGGTTCGTCGCGGACATCTCGCTGGACAACGTGGGCTACGCCATCGCCGGGCTGTTCGTGGTGGTCTGGGCGATCGCGATCGGGTACTGGAAGCTCGCCCGGGTCGAGCAGCGCTGGACGCCCGAGGGCTCCTGAGCCGAGCGGCCCGGCCACCCACGGCGCCTCCCCGAGTCCGGGGAGGCGCCGTTCGCGTGTCCGGGGTCAGCGCTCCTCGCGGAAGTCGACGTGCCGGCCCGCGGCCGGGTCGTACTTGCGCAGGACCATCCGGTCCGGGTCGTTGCGGCGGTTCTTGCGGGTCACGTAGGTGAAGCCGGTGCCGGCGGTGGAGCGGAGCCTGATCACCGGGCGCAGTTCGCTGCGGGCCATGGGACGTCCTCCTGGGGTCTGGGGGTCGGGGTCTCGGGGTCCGGTCCGAGGGGTTGGCTCGAACCGTACATCGAAATGGAAGTCATTTTCATCTGGTGTAACGTGAGCCCGGTCCTGCCCATTCCCGGATGCCAGGGAGCACCCATGTCCGCCCGCTGCCAACTCACCGGCCGCCGGCCCGGCTTCGGCAACGCGATCTCGCACTCGCACCGCCGCACCGGCCGCCGCTTCGACCCCAACATCCAGCGCAAGCGCTACTGGCTGCCCGGCGAGGGCCGGTACGTCCGGCTGGCGCTGAGCGCCAAGGGCATCCGCACCGTCGACGCGATCGGCGTCGAGGCCGCCGTCGCCCGCATCCGCGCCCGGGGGGAGAAGGTCTGATGGCCAAGCAGAGCAAGATCGCCAAGAACGAGCGGCGGCGCGCCGTCGTCGCCCGCTACGCCGAGCGCCGGGCCGAGCTCAAGCGGACCATCGCCCACCCCGGCACCGGCCCCGCCGGGCGCGCCGCCGCCCAGGCCGAACTCGCCCGCCAGCCGCGCGACGCCAGCGCCACCCGGGTCCGCAACCGGGACGCCGTGGACGGCCGGCCCCGCGGCTACCTGCGGGCCTTCGGCCTCTCCCGGGTCAACCTGCGCGCCCACGCCCACGCCGGGCACCTGCCCGGCGTCCGCAAGGCGAGCTGGTGAGCGCCGTGGACGGGACCAGGCTGCCGGTGGTGGTCGTCGCCGGCCTGCACGCGGAGCAGCGCCGGGCCGCCGTCGAGGAACTGGCGGCGGCCGCGGTGGACGCCGTGGTCCTGCACCACGACCTGCGGGACGCCGCGCTCGGCACCGTCCGCCGCGAGCTGCGCGACGCCGCCGGGGCCTTCGACGCGGCCGACGTCCCGCTGGCGAACGACTGCCCGTGCTGCGCCCTGCGCGAGGACCTGCTGCCCCGGCTGCTGGAGATCGCCGACGGCGGCCGGTACGGACTGGCGATCGTCGAACTGTGGGGCGGCAGCGACCCGCACCCCGCGGTCGAGGTGATCGCCGGGGGAGAGGTGGACGGGCGGCCGCTCGACGACGCCGTCGAACTGGCGGGCGTGGTCACCGCCGTCGACCCGGACCGGCTGGTCGGCGAGCTCTCCGTCCCCGACGACCTGGCGGAGCACGGCGAGCAGACCGCCTCGCGCGACGACCGGACCCGCGCCGAGGCGCTCGCCCACCAGATCGAGTACGCCGGCACGCTCGCCGTGCCGCGCGCCGCGGCGCACGCGCCGGGGCTCGCCCTCCTGCGCCAGCTGCACGCCACCGCCCGGACCGTCCGGCTCGGCACCGGCGCGTTCACCCGGGCCGCGCTCGGCGGCTTCGACGTGGCCGCCGCCCGCGACCGGGTCAACCCGGCGCTCGCGCTGCTGCCGCAGGAACGGGACGAGGCGGGCGTCGCCACCCTGCTGTGGGAGCGCCGCCGACCGCTCCACCCCGAGCGGCTGCACCGGGCGCTGGAACTGCTCGTCCCGGCGGCGCAGCGCAGCCGCGGCCGGTTCTGGCTGGCCAACCGGCCCGACCTGATACTCGCCTGGGACGCCGCCGGGGCGAACCTCGCGGTCGAGGAGTGCGGGCCCTGGCTCACCTCCCTGCCCGACGCGGCCTGGGAGCTCTACCCGCCCGCGCGCCGGGCCGCCGCCGCCCTCGACTGGCACCCCCGGCACGGCGACCGGGTGCAGCAGCTCAGCTTCACCGCCGAGGGGCTGGACGTCGACGGCATCACCGACCTGCTCGACTCCTGCCTGCTCACCGACGCCGAACTCGCCGCCGGCGAACCCGGCTGGAAGGCCCTGCCGGACGCCTTCCAGGACCTGCTCGACCCCGTCCACTGAAGGAGCGCCCTCCCGTGCGCAAACGATCCGCCCCGCCGAAGCCCCGGCCCAACCCGCTGCTCGCGGCGGGCATCGAGTACATCGACTACAAGGACACCGACCTGCTGCGCCGCTTCGTCTCCGACCGCGGCAAGATCCGCGGTCGCCGGGTCACCCGGCTCACCGCCGAGCAGCAGCGGGCGGTGGCCCGGGCGATCAAGAACGCCCGGGAGACGGCCCTCCTGCCGTACGCCTCGGGCGCCACCCGCTAGCGCCGCCCGACGACGCGTTCGACCACACCACCCGAGAAGGAGCCCGCGATGGCCGTACCCAAGCGCAAGACCTCCCGCAGCAACACCCGGCACCGCCGGGCCCAGTGGCGGGCGACGCCCCCGAAGCTGGTCGCGATCACCCTGAACGGCCGGGAGATGCTCGTCCCGCAGAACCTCGTCCCGGCGTACCGGCGGGGTCTGCTCGACCCGGACGGGCAGTAGGCGCGACGGGAGGAAGCCGGACCTGCCCGAAACCCCCCTGCGGGACGCCGCGGTGGACCGGCTGAGGCAGTCCCGCAC